>NZ_FMXO01000020.1 GCF_900104215.1 Desulfonatronum thiosulfatophilum
TACCAGCGCCTTGGGATTATCCAGCAGCACTTGGGCGGGGATGCCGCCGAAGTGGGCAAAGGCACCCTCCATGCCGGCCAGCCAAGCGGACTGCCGTTCATGGGCAAAGGCTGCGACGAATGGACGACGCGAGTAGCCCAGGGTGGCGACGAACAGATACACCCGCACCAACTCATCGCCGATCATTACCCGGCTGGTACCAAAATCAATCTGCAGTTGCCGGCCCGGCGGGGTCTCGAAGCGCAAGGTCGCCTTGGCCGCCGCCATGAGCTGCTGTCGAAAAGGTTGCACTGCCCGCTCCACAGTACGCAGCGACACGCGAAGGCCATGCTGGCGAAGCAGTTCCTGCCTAACCACATCGGCATTGCCCCCATGTTGATGAAAGCACTGCTCCAGCCACGGCTCAATGCCATCCAGAAGTTTGCTGCGGGACGGCGTGCGGTAGGCCGCCCAGCCGCCCTGGCGCAGATAGTGCTTGACGGTGTTCTTGCTTATGCCCAGTTCACGGGCGATGCGCTTGGCCCCCCAGCCAAGCTCGTGCAGTCGCAGCATGGCTGAAACATCATCAGGTGTTTGCATGAGGTCCCTCGTCTGGTCAGAATCAGAAGCGGGAACCGCATATCTCATGTCTTGCATGGCTTCTCCACATCGGGAGGGGGGTCAATTCTTGGTGGCGCTAGGGGGTCAATTTATCCTGTCGTCTGACAATATTCTTGACTCTCGCTAAAAGCACGAGCCTGCGCGCTTTGGCGTTCGTGATTAGTCCACAACTTTTCTTTGTAGGCTTCAGATACGAACATGACGGTATATAGTGCACGGTTTTGATATATATCCGTTAAATATGTATAAAGATCTTTCCCCCAAAGCTTCGTCTCTTCGAACTTATCGTAAAAAACCTCAACACCATTTTCGCGTAGGTGGGTCGCGACACGATCGACGTAATCTCTGTCTTCACCAGCAAAAGATAGCGCAATATGATACTTACTCACAGAGCCCCCTTTGTATATTTCTAACAGTGTTATTATACGGAACTCGCCAAAATCCGCCCCCCAAAAACTTAGCCTTAACACCTGCTGATTCTGCAAGCACCTTTAAAAAAATGACCCAAATTTGTCATGTTATTTCAGTATATTGAGTAGCGCCTGTCAAATCATTCTTGACTCCGAGGTCAGCTTTATGCTTTATGCTGAAGTTAGCTTTATGCGGCAGCCGTATAATCACCGCAAGTGCGGGGCATAAAGCCAACCTCGGAGGAAATGATGGATGAAACCGTGATAACTTTTGACGACTGGGAGAAGGTCTTGAAAACCAGTGCCCCACCGGAACGTTATCACGCCTATCGCCTATCGGGAAGCCATCGTCAAATTCCATTACTGGCTTCGGGAACCGATAACATACCAGATATTGAAGTCTTTAAACGACATTTGGAGTGGAAGCAATCGTATCTGGCTCCTGATCGTTACGCGTTCGGGTGTTTTCGGGGTGTTTGGGTCGGACCGAGTTAATCTGTTGAATTTTGAGATAATACGTTCCATAATAATAGACTGTTATTTTGCCTTAGAACCCCAATTTCGTCCCCAAAATGGGCATTGTAAGAGTCTGGTGTCTCACGAAGCACCGATCCAGGGCTTTTGTCGTTCCCAATGATTTTCCTCCCAACCGCCTTGAATCCCAGCTTTGCCTGAATCCTCTCCACAAATGCCCTGGTCCCAACGGCAATGCTGTTTGTCCAGTCCGGCTCCCGTCTTTCGCCGCAACCAAGTGCATCATCGACCCAGGATGCATAATCACGGACCAGAGTGGCTTCATCCGTACCCTCCAGGAATTCGAGCAGTTTTTCACGGTTGATGAGTCGGTACCTCTCGGGTGGTGAAGTGATTTCGTGATATCCGGTGAAAGGCCATTGTCGAGGATGTTCCACAACCCCCGCCCGGACCATGTTCAGATCAATGTACAGCATGCATTTGAGCAGATGCTTATCCGTATCCACGGCTGTGGCATGGTAGCGGTCTTCCCAAAACGCACCCTTGCGATTTTTGCGCTGGTTGTACTCTTGGGCGGTTCTGCCGGCAACCAACTGGATTGATCTGGGCAGGGCCGTGACGTCTTCCTCGCTGAAAACCAAGAGGTGAATGTGATTTGAGGTGACGGTGTAGTTGAGGATCTGAAGCTGGTATCGCTTCCAGGCCTCAAAAAGCCATTTGATCCAATTTTGCCTGTCACGGGAAAATTTGAGGAGAAACTCCCGCTTATGACACCGATGGGTAATGTGCCAGACATGACCTGGAACAAAGTATCGATTGGCTCTTGGCATTGGCAGTGAATTCAGTTCTCAGCAGAGGGAATCTTAGAATGGCATTTTTGAAGGCAAAATTGGCATTCTAAAAAGAAAAAACAAGCATATTTGAACTATTTGCTTCATATAATCAAATGGTTGACTCGGTCCGACCCCGTAACCCCCGCCGGGACTCGGTCCGACCCCGTAACCAACGAACTCGATGTTCACCGGCCCCACAAAGATGACAGCGGAGCCGCCCAAAAGCCGTCTCCAAGGGGCAGGGTCTCCGAACCATCATAAAGAATTACGCACATCTTGAGCTGTTCTCCAGCGACACTCGATAGTCGTTTCAGACCTCTGAGGTCGCCAACCGTCACTGTCGCAGAAGCTTTCACCTCTACTCCAACCAGGTTTCCTGCTGCATTCTCAATGATGAAATCGACCTCGTATTGGTCGTGATCGCGGTAGTAAAGAAGCTGACAATCGCTCTCCGCCGTAGCCATGTGCTTGCGCAATTCACCGTAGACAAAACACTCCAGAGCATTTCCAAAGCAATTACGATTCTTTTGTGCAAGTGTGGGCGTAACATTCGCCAGCGTAGATAAAAGACCGGAATCGACAAACTGTATTTTAGGTGCTTTAACGATGCGTTTCAGTCTATTTTGCGCCCAGACTTCAATGCGCCTCAGCAAATACATCTGTTCGAACACGCCAATGTAACGGGCAGCGGTCTTGTGATCCAGCCCGACTTGCCCTCCAAGCTGGGAATAGTTACACATCTGTCCGGAAACTTGTGCCAGCGCCCGCAAAAATCTGGGAAGATGATCAAGTTTTCCGACATCCGCCACATCACGCACATCACGTTGGATAATGGAGTTGATGTATTGTCTGCTCCATTCCGCCCTGCGTCGGGTTGAAGATCGGAATACAGCCTCGGGATAGCCTCCCCGCAAAACAGTCTCGATCAAGTCATTGCCAAGAAACGGTTGTGTCGCGGTTAAGAGATGACCGGTAAAAGCGCTGTCGACCCAATTTGCGTTGCTACCGTGAATTTCGCTTTGCGACAGCGGCAGCAGAGTCAACGTTTCCATCCGCCCGGCAAGCGAGTCGGCCACCATCGGCAGAGCCATCAAATTGGCGGACCCCGTCAAAAGAAAACGGCCGGGGCGTCGATCCTCATCGACTGTTTTTTTTATAGCGAGCAACAATTGAGGGGCTCGCTGGATTTCATCAATCACAGCACGATCGAGACTTCTGATCAAGCCCACGGGATCCTCTTTTGCTGCCAACAATGTAAGTTCATCGTCCAGAGTGAGGTAGCGCATCTCTTGGGCTGCTATCTGCCGCACAAGCGTGGTTTTGCCGGCTTGGCGAGGACCGACTACTAAAACAACGGGTGTATCAGCCATTGCCTCGGCGATGCGTGTCTCAAGAAGGCGAGGGTAGAGAACTTGAGTATTATCCATGGTCTAAAAAATACCGTGTAATCGGGAGGCAGTCAACTAAAACATGGGATTTTGATGTCGTGCACATGGGAATATATTACTGTGTAATTGGGATTGAATCTGCAAATATCTTTTTAAAATAATGAGATATGCGCATATATATTTTCTATCGCGCACCCATTAATTCCGCTGATTATATGACCCCTTGTCAGACCCAACCGGTCGTTTCCCCCCAAAAAGATCTCTAATCGAGCATTCCCCCGAGCAGTCACATGATAGAGGGCGCCCGGGAAACTCAATCCGTAGCGGTCTGGCCATGCGAACGCCTTACCTGAAGGAAAATTAAAATCCAAGACCTGACACCGATTTCTTGATTTGAGGTGACGGTGTAGTTGAGGATCTGAAGCTGGTATCGCTTCCTGGCCTCAAAAAGCCATTTGATCCAATTTTGCCTGTCACGGTAAAATTTGAGGAGAAACTCCCGCTTATGACACCGATGGGTAATGTGCCAGACATGACCTGGAATAAAGTATCGATTGGCTCTTGGCATTGGCAGTGAATTCAGTTCTCAGCAGAGGGAATCTTAGAATGGCATTTTTGAAGGCAAAATTGGCATTCTAAGGAGAAAAGACAAGCATATTTTAGCAATTTGCTTCATTTAATCAAAGAGTTGGTTCGGTCCGACCCTGTAACGAGTCATCCAACCGGAATGCGTGGTCAATTTGGCCCGGAATACGCAATCGTATTGGCTCCTGATCGTTTCGCGGTCCGTCGAGAGGCGCTGCGCTGGTATTACCTGGAAGGGCGCAAGCGAATGAAACAGGAGAAGGGGCCATCGCCGGGAAAAACAGAACCCGGCGATGAGGATCGGGGTTCGGGTACAAACCCGCCTCTCAAGTTTCCACACTCAGGTACATTGAGAAATTTCCAATTCTCGCATATGAAAATCATCCTGCGATTGAACTTTTTGGTTCCTGCACCTGCGTTTTTGAACGAATTGCCGACTTAGGGCGTTGGCGGATGCTGATGTACCGTTTTTGCCCCACCCGTGCTTTTTGCTCTGCAATACTGGGCAAGAGGCATGTCTCAATGGTAGGATAGGCATCCTGCCTGTCCGTGCAGGCAAGATGCCTGCACTACCAAATTCAAAAACGGTATTTCAGTAACAGCCATATACCTTAGGATATGTAAAACCGCGCAGTGCCCTCTGATCTTCACCTCGACGTCAACAGGAGGCTCGTAATGGAACATCGAATGATCTGGCATGGACATGCCGCTTTTCAGATTGTCACGCCGAGCCTGAGCGTGTTGATCGATCCTTGGTTCGAGGGCAACCCGTCCTCTCGAACCACCCATGACGCCCTGGACAAGGTGGATCTGGTGCTGGTCACCCACGATCACGGGGATCATGTGGGACAGGCCGTGGAGATCTGCAAAAAGACCGGGGCGCATCTATTGGGGATCGTGGAAACCGTGGCCAGGCTGAAATCACTGGGGCTTCCCGAGGACCAGGTGGTCAACGGCGTCGGCATGAACATCGGCGGCACCGTGCGCTTCCACAACCTCCAGGCGACCATGGTTCAGGCCCAGCACTCCTCGGAAAGCGGGCTGGCCGTGGGCTACATTCTGAAACTGGAAGACGGAACCTGTCTGTACCATGCCGGGGATACGGGCATCTTTTCCACCATGGAAATCTACGGCCGGCTGTATTCCATCGATCTGGCCCTGCTGCCCATCGGCGGCGTGTTCACCATGGATCCCAGACAGGCGGCCATGGCCTGCGCCATGCTGCAATGCAAGGAAGTCGTACCCATGCACTGGGGATCGTTCCCGGTTCTGGAGCAGAACAGCGACGCCTTTGCCGAGCAATTGGGCATTTATGCGGCCCAGGTCCGGCTGAACAGCATGAAGCCGGGTCAGACGCTGATCATGGGCAAGCAGAATCTGGACTTCGCGGCCAGGATTGAGGAGTAGGATTGCCGTCACATATGTGAGTATTGAGACAGTACCTACCGCGGGCTTTGCCCCAACCCAAACAGAAGATGTTTGAACCGCCCGCTTCGCTCAAGACGCCAAGGTCTCCAAGGAAGACAGAAAGTTTTTTTTCATTTGCCGGGAGCGGCAAATGAAAAGGCAGCTGTCCAAAACCGTTACCCGGTTTTGGAACTATGAGCCGCCGCCTTCCGACCGCAATCCTCTGTACACCTTTCCGGCCTTGTCCGGCCCCAGGCCGGGCAGGGCCGCAAGTTCTTCAAGTGATGCCTTCCGCATTGCGTCGATATCCGGAAAGTGATTCCAGAGAATCCGGGACGTCTTTGCCCCTATTCCCGGAATACTCGTCAGACGGCTCTCCAGAGCCGCCTTCTTGCGGGATTGACGTTGCCGGGAAATGGTAAAACGGTGCACGCTGTCCCGAAGGTGCTGCAGGAAAAGCAGGGCCTTGCCGCCGGGCTTGAGCGGCAGCGGATTTTTCCTTCCCGGGCGGAAGACTCGATCCTCCAACTCGCCCCCGCTCCGACCGGCCTTGGCAATGGAAGCCACGGGCCAGGCCGGCTCCACTCCGGCTTCGGCAAGGGCGCGCATGACCGCGCTGAGCTGGCCGCGTCCGCCGTCCACCAGCAACAAATCCGGCCAGGGCGGACCCGCGGCGACACGCCGCTTGGCCCAATGCGCCAGAGCGAGATAATCGTCGTGCGTGCCTTCCAGCTCGGGAATTGCATGAATCCGGTAAGCATCCTTGCGCGGGCCGCCGTCTTCGAAAACCACCATTCCCACCCGCACCCCCTGACCACCGAGATGGGAAACATCCACGGCTTCGACTCTCCCGGCCCGTGCCGGAAGCAGCAACTGTTCGGCCAAGAGGTTTCCCATGTCCGGTTCACGCTGCTTCATGGCTTCCATGGCATTGGCCCGGGCCATTTCCACCAGCCGCTTTTCCGCGTCGCCCCGGGCCGGCGTCAATCGAACAGCTGCCCCGCGCCGCTCCGTCAGAACCTCGGCGGTTGAGTCCGAATCCAGGGATACCGGCAGAATGATCCGTCTCGGGATGTACTGTTCCGGCCCATAGAACTGCACCAAAAAGCTCTCCAGAAGTTCGGTCAAAACATCCGGCTCCTCCTCGGCGGGCGCATTATCCTCGCCCCCCGTGGATTCCAGAACCGCATCCCCTTCCACGATCGGCCAGAAATAACTCTTGCTGTCCAGAAGACGGCCCTGGCGGATGAACAGCACGCTCAGCCCGGTGCCCTGGCTGTTCCTCACCAGCCCGATCACATCCCGGTCCAGTTCATCATGGAATACGACGGCCTGCCGTTCCAGGGTTTGGTTGACTCCCTTGAGAAGGTCCCGAAACTCCGCGGCCTTCTCATATTCCATGCGATCGGAATGCTCCTGCATCAGCTCTTTCAGGCCGGCAATCAATTCTCTGGATTGCCCCCCGAGAAACATGCGCACCTGCCGAACCATATCCGCATAGGAGGTCTTGGAAACATCCAAAACGCACGGACCGAGGCACTGACCGATATGATGGAACAGACAGGGCCGGATCCGGTTCCTGAACACCGTGTCCTTGCATCGGCGCAGTCGGAACAGGCGATGGACGGCCTTGAGGGTCTGACGGGCCCCATGGGATGAGATGAAGGGCCCGAAGTACAGCGCACCGTCCTTGAGCACTCTTCTGGTCAGGGTCAGACGCGGGAAATCAGCCTTGGCGTCCAGCTTGAACAAGACATACTGCTTGTCGTCCCGCAGGCAGATGTTGTAGCGAGGGTGATGCTTCTTGATCAGACTGGATTCCAGGAGCAGGGCCTCCTTTTCAGTGGTCGTGCACAGGATGTCTACCCCGGCCGCCTTGGACATCATGGCCCTGGTCTTCAGGGGAAGCAGCTTCGGAGGACGGAAATAGGATCCCAGGCGCTTGCGGATGTTCTTGGCTTTGCCCACATAGATGATCCGCTGTTTGCCGTCCTTGAACAGATAGACGCCCGGAGCCTCGGGATAGGCGTTTGAAACAAATAGCAACGTCATGATATCTTTATTGTTAGTCGTTATGCCACGGCTGAACGGGCAGCTTTGGCCGCGGCGATACATTTTGAAACAACAAGCTACGCACGAGAAATGTCCGGTACATTATTGAGGAGATGGCGAGGAAGACGCACGGCGTCACGCCTTGTTATTCTTGTCACAAGCAATCCTTGAACCAAGCCAATTTCTAGGGAAAAAATCTTGACAGAGCAAATAAATCGAAATATTAGCGTCCCAGCTTGTTCCAAAATGTGCAAAGTTATCTTTCAACATAAAAACCGAGTCTTTTTGGTTCGGAGATTGGAATACAATGCAAGCAAAAACCTCTTCTTGGTTCCGATATCGCGGGTTGATCATTCAGGCCCTGCTGCTCACGGCGGTTTGGCTCATCCTCAGCGGCAGGACCGACCCCATCTACCTGTTTTGGGGATTCATTTCCATAGCCTTTGTGATGTGGATGTCCAGCAGGCTGCACGACATCCCTCTTACCGACAACAAATCATGCGGATCAACACGGATCATCATCCCCAGACTGATCGCCTATCTTTTCTGGCTGGTCTGGCAGATCATCAAGTCCGGGGTCTATGTGGCCTACGTGGTTCTCCATCCCAAAATGCCCATCGAACCGATGATCGTCCGCTTCACGTCCAAGCAACCGAACGTCATCGCCAGGGTTATTCTCGGCAACTCCATTACGCTGACCCCGGGCACTTTTACCCTGGACATTGAAGACAATCTGTTCACGGTCCACGCTCTGACCCGGGACACCGAGGAAGACCTGGTCAGCGGAGACATGGAAAGAAGGGTCGCCCGCCTGTACATGCAGGAGTGTCAGGCCGAAGACATGTGCTGCGATATTGAATTGATCACTTCTGGACGAGGGAAATAGATGCAGACCTTTTTCATAACCATTGCCATGGTGCTGTGCATTGCCCTGCTGATCCCGTTTTACAGGGTGTACAAAGGCCCCACTGTATTTGACCGCCTGCTGGGCGCCACGGCTGTCGGGGCCAAGATCCTGACCTTGATCCTGCTTTTCGGCCTGATGTTCGACCGCCTGGACATGTTCATCGACATTTCCCTTGGTTACGCCATCCTGAATTTCGTCGGCGTGATCGCCATGGCCAAATATTTTCGTTCCAGCACGAGGGCCGCGAAATGAGCTTTCTTCAGGATGCACTGGCCGTTATTCTCGTTCTGGGCGGAACGTTTTTCATGCTCGTGGGCAGCATCGGCATCAACCGCCTGCCGGACTTTTTTACCCGGGCCCATGCCGCCGGAAAAGTGGATACTTTGGGCATTTTGATGTTCCTGACCGGCTTGGCCGTTTTTGAGGGCTTCACCCTGACCGCGGCCAAATTGCTGCTGATCATCATCTTCGTGGCATTCACAAGCCCTGTAGCGACCCATGCCCTGGCTCGTCGCGCGCTGCTCTACGGCATGAAACCCTGGTACGGTAACCGCAAAGACTAAGGCTGAACCATGCATTGGATGATTGAATTTCTCCTTTTCGTGATCCTGATTGTTGCTGCAGTTGTTGGCCTGTCGGTTCGCAACCTTCTGGCCGCGGCGGTCATCTTGACCATCTTCAGTTTTCTCACCGCGGCGATCATGGTTTCCCTGGGGGCCATCGACGTAGCCTTCACCGAAGCCGTGGTCGGCGCCGGCGCCGTAGGCGTATTCAGCATTGTCGCCATCCTCATGACATCAAGGAAGAGTCGAGATTGAAAACACTACAATATTTCGTCCTTCTGGCCTTTCTGGGCATTTTAATCGTCGCGGTAACGAGTCTGCCCCCCCGGGGCGACGTCACCTCACCGGTTCACCAGCATGTCAACCCAGCTGGAACACCCGTGGCTGGAACCTACTTCATCCAGCACGCCTACAAGGACACCAAGACACCGAACATGGTCACGGTCATCCTCGCCGACTACCGAGCCTTTGATACCCTGGGCGAGGTTATCGTCGTCTTTGCCGGCGGCCTTGCCTGCTTTTTCATCCTGAACGTCGGGAGAAGAAAGCCATGAGTACCAGCAACAAGCAGCTGTGCAGCAAGGAAACCGCAATGATGGCGCGCACGGAGAGCCCCATCATCCATCTGGCCAGTCGCGGCATCTCTCCGGTCATTTTGTTGATCGGTCTCTACGTCTTTTTCCACGGCCACTACAGTCCAGGCGGGGGCTTTCAAGGCGGCGTGCTCCTGGCCGCGGCAATCCTGCTGCTGCGTCTAAGCCTGGGCTCAGCCCTGTCCCAGCCGATCATGCCGTCCTGGGTCACCCTGCGACTCAGCGCCCTGGGGGCGTTGATCTTTGCGGGAATCGGGCTGGTGTCCATTTTCTTCGGCGGCAATTTCCTGGATTATCACTATCTGCCCATGCCGTGGCTTGATCCGGTCTACCTCCGCTACTACGGCATCCTGCTGGTCGAGGTGGGCGTAACCATAACCGTCATGACAACGCTGGTCGCGATTTACGACGACCTGCTGGGATGCTGAGCATGCTCGAATTCATCCAAGGCTATTACGCCTACATCTTTCTGGCCACGGCATTCACCATCGGCCTCTACGGAATGATGGTCAAACAGAACCTCATGAAAAAAGTCCTGGGAATGTCCATCGTCGCGGCCACCACGATCCTGTTCTGGATCGTCGGCGCGTACAAGGAAGGGGCGGGCGTTACTGTTCTGGATCCTCGCTACGGCGTGGAGAACCCGGAAATGTACCTCAATCCGCTGCCGCATACCCTGATGCTCACGGCCATCGTCGTGGCCGTTGTCACCCTGGGCGTGGCCCTGGCCTTACTCATCGGCATCTATCGGGAGTACAAGACCCTTGACGAACCGACTCTCCTGGAGCGGATGAAATGATCAGCTCACAAGCTCCCATCCTCATCCCGATGACCTTTCTGTTCGCGGCGATGCTCATCCCTCTGGTGGGCGCCGTGAACCGCGCCGCCGCGCACCTGACCGCGGTCCTGGGATCGGCACTGGCCTTGTATTTCTCCGTGATCGGCATGCAGGCCACACTGGCCCAGGGTCGGATCAGCTATCATATCGCCGGATGGATGCCGCCCATCGGGATCGAGTTCGTTTTGGACCCGCTCTCCGCCTTCATCTGCACCCTGCTCTGCGGCATCACCTTCATCGTGATGGTCTTCGGCAAGCGCAGCGTGGAATACGAGATCCCGCAGAAAGAGATTGCCTTTTACAGTCTGTCCATGCTCCTTCTGGGCGGCCTGGCAGGCATGGTCATGACCGGCGACCTCTTCAACCTCTATGTCTATTTGGAGATCGCCGCCCTGGCCGGATACGCCCTGGTCGCCATCGGCGACAAACGCGCCGTTGTCTCGGCCTTCCGGTATCTGGTCATGGGCACCGTGGGGGCGACTTTCTATCTGCTGGGAGTGGCACTGATTTTCATCAGCACCGGCACCCTGAACATGGCGGACATTGCCCAACTGATGCCCCTGGTTCACGATTCCCCGGCGGTGATCGTCGGTCTGGTGCTCATCGTTCTGGGCACGGCCCTGAAGATGGCCCTGTTCCCGATGCATGCCTGGCTGCCCGACGCATACACCCACGCCTCCACCACGGCTACGGCCCTGATCGCTCCCATCGGCACGAAGGTTTCCGCCTATGTGTTGTTCCGAGTCCTGTTCTTTGTAGTCGACCCGGACCACCTGCGCACCGAACTGTTTAATCTCCTGCAGATCATCGGTTACCTGGGAGCGGCGGGCATCATCTGGGGCTCGATCATGGCCATCTGCCAGTCGGAACTGAAACGAATGCTGGCCTACAGCAGCGTGGCCCAGGTCGGCTACATCGCCGTGGGCATCTCTCTTGCCTCGCCCCTGGGATTCATCGGCGCGATTCTGCACGCACTGAACCATGCCGTGATGAAATGCTGTCTCTTTTTTATCAGCGGCAACATGCGACTGCGCCTCGGACACAGCCTCATCCCCCAGATGACCAACGGCCTGCGCAAATCCATGCCCTGGACTTCCGCGGCTTTCACCCTGGCCGCCATCTCCATGATCGGCCTGCCGCCTACGGCCGGCTTCTTCGGGAAGTGGTATCTGGCTCTGGGCGCCATTGAACAGTCCCACTGGATATTCCTCACGGCCCTGCTGGTCAGTACCGTGCTCAACGTGGCCTACTTCTTCCGCGTCATGGAACGCATGTACCTGAAACCGCAAGAACCTGAAGGTGTTGACTACAGCACGCTCGTCATTGCCCGCAATGAAGCGCCTGCATCCATGCTCATTCCAACAATCATTCTGGCCGTCGGACTCCTGGTACTTGGCTTTGCCAACGCCTGGATTGTGACCAATCTCATCGTGCCCATGATCCCCGGCTGGCTGTAAGGGAATTCCGCAATGTACGATATCGTCACCTATACATCCTCGGTTCCCTTTTTGGCGGTGCTGGTTTCCCTGGCCGCTGTTCCGCTGATCTACGCCAGCTCAAACAAGCCGA
Organism: Desulfonatronum thiosulfatophilum; assembly: GCF_900104215.1. Lineage (NCBI taxonomy): Bacteria > Pseudomonadati > Thermodesulfobacteriota > Desulfovibrionia > Desulfovibrionales > Desulfonatronaceae > Desulfonatronum > Desulfonatronum thiosulfatophilum. The sequence goes on from NZ_FMXO01000020.1 coordinate 12,220, forward strand.
ACATGCGGGAATTCTGGACGTTGCTCGCGGCGTTCATCAAGTTTCCACTGGTCTTGTCCCTCTTGCCCGGCGTCTTCTCCGGGCAGGTGGCCGAATTCACCATTGTGGAGATTTCACCCGGACTTGCCCTGCAGTTGCGCGCCGACTCCGTGGGCATGTTCTTCGCCGTGGTCGCCTCGGGTCTGTGGATTTTGACCTCGTTCTACTCCATCGGCTACATGCGCGGCGCCAATGAGAAGAAGCAAACCCGGTACTTCGCCAGTTTCGCGGTCTGCCTGTCCGCGACGATCGGCATCGCCTTCTCCGCAAACCTCTTAACGTTTTTGATCTTCTACGAAATTCTGTCCCTGGCAACCTATCCCTTGGTCGTTCACAAGGAAGACAAGGAAGCACTGCGGTCGGGCAGGCAGTATCTGCTCTACGCCATGTCCGCGGGGGTCGTGCTCATCGCGGCCATCGGGTTGACCTACTCCATCGCCGGTACCCTCGACTTTCAGCCGGGCGGCATTTTCACCGGCATCACCCTTGATCCGACCATGATCAAGGTCATTTTCATCCTGTTCATCGCCGGAGTCGGCGTCAAGGCCGGCATCATGCCCCTGCAGAGCTGGCTTCCCGCGGCCATGGTCGCGCCGACGCCGGTTTCCGCGCTGCTCCATGCCGTTGCCGTGGTCAAGGCCGGCGTCTTCGGAGTGATCCGGGTTGTGGGCTTTGTTTTCGGACCTGAAGTGATGCACGTCTTCGGGCTGAACCTGATCCTGGCGACCTTCGCGGGAGCCACGGTTATCCTGGCCTCCCTGATCGCCCTGAACCAGAACAATCTCAAGCGTCGGCTGGCCTACTCCACGGTCGGCCACCTGTCGTATATCGTTTTGGGAGTCGCCCTGCTCACCCCGGACGGCTTCACCGGCGGTCTGCTGCACCTTGCCAACCACGCCACCACCAAGATCTGTCTCTTTTTCTGTGCCGGGGCAATCTATGTAAACCTGCACAAGACGGAAATCTCCGAGCTTGACGGCATCGGCAAGGTCATGCCCTGGACCATGGCCGCGTTCACCATCGGCGCCATGGGTCTTTCCGGGCTACCGCCCATCAACGCCTTCGTGAGCAAATGGTTTCTCTGCCGCGGGGCCATGGAAGCCGATCAGATGATCATTCTTGGTATCTTCCTGCTCAGCGGTCTGCTCAATGCCGCCTACTTCTTCCCCATCGTCCAGCGGGCGTTCTTCAGAAAGGGCGGCAAGGAGCTGGAAAAATACGGGGAGGCGTCACCGTTCATGGTCGTGCCCATCTGCATCGTCGCGACACTGTCCATCCTGCTGGGGCTGCAGCCCAATTTCATCTTCAACTTTTTCGACCTGGCCACCAGCATAACCCAAAGCGTGTTCCACCTGCCGTCAACCTTGATTGCTTCAGGAGTCTGGCCATGAAGAGATGGCACTGGATAGTCATCATTGTCCTGACATTGCTGACCCTTGTCGGGCAATACCTTGAGCACAATTATTGGTGGGAAGCGATTCCCGGCTTCTTTGCCGTATACGGTTTCGTCGGGAGTCTGATCCTCATGCATGGAGCGAAGTTTCTTGCGAAAAAATTTATTTCCAAGAAACCCGATTATTATGATGACAGCATCACGAAAGAACAGGATGTAAAAACAAATGCCCATTGAACTGCCTCCGGTTCTCGTCATGTGGCTGGGGCTGGTCCTGTTGCCGCTCTTGCCGAAAAATATCCGGCCCGCCGCTTTCCTGGCTTTTCCCCTGGCCGCCCTGATTCTCGTGCTCACGATTCCCCTGGGAACCGTGGTCACCATGCCTTTCGCCACCTATGAACTGGTGGTGCTCGAGGTTACCCAGATCAGTCGCGTTTTCGGGATCATCTTTGCCCTGATCGCATTTCTGTGCGGCGTCTATGCGCTGCACATGCGCGATACGGGGCAACAGGCGGCGGCACTGCTGTATTCCGGCGGCGCCCTCGGAGTGACGTTCTGCGGCGACTTTTTTACCCTGCTTGTCTGCTGGGAAGTCATGGCCGCCGGTTCCACCTATCTGATCTGGGCACGCCGCTCTGATGCCGCGCAACGAGCCGGGATGCGCTATCTGCTCTACCACCTTCTGGGTGGCAGCTTTTTGCTTGCCGGCATCGTCATCCATGCCCAGACCACGGGTTCGCTGCTCCTGACGACCTTCACGCCCGGCGAATCCTTCGCGTCCTGGCTGATCCTGATCGGCGTCCTGATCAATGCCGCCGCGGTGCCGCTGCACGCCTGGCTTCCGGACAGCTATCCCAAGGCAACCATCACCGGAACCGTCATTCTCAGCGCCTTCACCACCAAAACCGCTGTCTATGTCCTGGCAATCCTTTTTCCCGGCTGGCCTCTTCTTATTTATATTGGAGTCGCCATGGCCCTGTATGGCGTGTCCTACGCGTTCCTGGCCAACGACATCCGGGAAATTCTTTCCTATCACATCATCAGCCAGGTGGGATTCATGGTTGCGGCTGTCGGCATCGGGACTGAGCTGGCCATCAACGGCGCGGCTGCCTTCGCCTTCAGCAACATCCTCTACAAGTCGCTGATGTTCATGGGCGCCGGGGCCGTGCTTTACGCCACAGGAACCAGCAAGCTCAGCGAACTCGGGGCCTTAGCTTCCCGGATGCGCTGGGTGCTGATCTTTTACATGGTCGGAGCGCTGTCCATCTCCGGTGCGCCGCTGTTCATGGGCTTCGTGACCAAGACCATCATCATCACATCAGCTGGTGAAAGCTATTACTACGTCGCGAAATTCCTGCTGATTCTGGCCTCCGTGGGCACCTTCCTCTCCGTGGGCATCAAGCTGCCGTACTATACGTGGTATCACGAAGAGAAAGTGCACCATAAGGAACTTAAGCCGGTACCCACCGGGATGATAGCCGCCATGGCCGCGACTTCCCTGCTATGCATCGTTTACGGAATCTTCCCCGGACTGCTGTACCAGGAACTTCCGTATGACATGATCTTCAAACCTTTCACATTCCCCTTGCTGGTGGAATCAACCCAGATCCTGATCTTCACCTTTCTCGGTTTCTGGTACGTCCGCCACAAGATGACGCCGAAGGATTATATTTCCCTCGACGTGGACTGGTTTTACCGCAAAGCCGCCCCGTACTTTCGGCGTGTATTTGTCGGCTGGGTCAACGCCTTCTTTGACGCCAGCGAACGTATGGGTTTTCGTTTTGCCGACTATGTTTCCTATCTCTCATCAGATCCTGTCCAGGTCTTGCGGAAGTTCCGCGCTCCCAGCCGGGATTTTGACGCCGATGTGGATCGGCCGCCCCTCAGCACCCCAATCATGGTCACGCTTCTGCTGACGGTTCTCGTGGCGGCCTGGTCGTTATGGTGAAGATGATTGTTGCATCATCATCCATGGATTGACCTTCCCAAACGGGCTTCGTAAAAGAAGCCCGTTTGTTTTTTTGCAACTGCTCAGCTGAGGTCCGGCTTGCCTTGATTTTGCGGCCTCGCAGACTCCTTCGCCGGCTTCGCAACATCAAACCATTGCGTGAATAAACAGCATTTGGAGCTTCAAGTGCTTGGCAATGGCTTGATGAACGAATCCCGGCTCAGTCAAAACATGCGTGACAGCAAAATCAAGGCAAGCCGGACCAATCCTGTGCACTTTAAGAATATGCTGAATAGTCATTATTCCCATCCAGCCGACCATTTTAACCAATCAATTATTTCCTGAACCATTAGAGGAAGCATCGTTTAAGGAGAACATCTTGCCTTGCCGTGAATTGCAATACACGTCCAAATCCGACTGGAAAGCCCTGAACGACCGGCTCAAAGGCCGCTGGAGCACGGACATTGCCATGGAACAGCGCGTCCGCGACATCCTGGACCAGGTCCGGGATCAGGGCGATGCGGTTCTGGTTGATTATACTCGGCGCTTTGACTGCCCTGAATTCCAGAAAGAGCTGATCGCCATCCCCACGGACAACTTGTCCAGGGCCCTGGGGGCAATCCCAGCAACTGACAGAGCCATCCTGGAAACCACTATCCGAAACGTCCGTGAATTTCACGAACAGCAAAAACAGCGTTCCTGGTTTCAGACACGGCCCGACGGAACGATCCTCGGTCAGATGGTTCGTCCCGTTGAACGCGTAGGGCTCTACGTTCCCGGGGGGCAGGGAGGAACAACGCCGCTCATCTCCAGCATGATCATGAACGCGGTTCCTGCCCTGGTTGCCGGAGTTGATGCCGTGGCCGTGGTTTCCCCGCCCAGGGCCGACGGCACTCTGGACGACTACCTGTTGGCCACGGCCGCATTGCTGAACATTTCGGAAATCTATCGTCTTGGCAGTGCCTGGGCCATTGCCGCTCTGGCTCATGGAACGGAAACCGTTCCGCCGGTGGACGTCATTGCCGGTCCCGGCAACATCTACGTCACCACGGCCAAACGCCTGCTGGTGGGACATGTGGGCATCGATATGATCGCCGGACCAAGCGAAATCGCGATTCTGGCTGATGATACGGCGAACCCTGAATGGCTTGCCGCGGACATGCTGTCCCAGGCCGAACACGATCCCCTGGCCGCATCCATCCTGATCAGCCCCAGCTCCGGACTGCTTGCCCGGGTCAAGACTGCCTTGGAAGACCAGTTGGAAAAGCTGCCCCGTGCGGAGACCGCCAGGCAATCCCTTCAAGACTGGGGAGCTCTGATCCAAGCGCCAAGCATGGAAACCGGAGCGGAACTCGTCAATCTGCTCGCCCCCGAACACCTGGAACTCTGCGTTGCCGATCCCTGGCAGCTGCTTGGACGCATCCGTAATGCCGGGGCCATATTCATGGGTCATCACTGTCCCGAACCCGTGGGCGACTACTTTGCCGGTCCCAACCATGTCCTGCCTACTCTGGGCACGGCCCGCTTCGCCTCCGGTCTCTCCGTGGACAACTTCATCAAGAAATCGAACATTATCGCCACTTCCTGCGAATACATATCCACCCACGCCAAGGACATCGCCCGCCTGGCGACTCTGGAAGGCCTGGATGCCCATGCCCGCTCCGTTCTGGAGAGGTTACCGCGCTCTACCGGCTGATCTCGATACGCAATCGATGCATTCCGCCGGATGAAAGACTTCCGCATTGCGGGCATTTGCGATATAGCACCCTATCAAGCAGCGAACGCACCTTTGGATTCCCTAACTTGAACCCTTAAAAATGGTAGCCGAACATGCAAATCCTGATTCAATCCTCCATTCCTGATCTCAAACTGCTGTCCCGCGGCAAGGTTCGCGATATTTATGAAGTCTCGTCGGACACCCTGCTGATCATCACCACGGATCGAATGTCCGCCTTTGACGTTGTCCTGCCCGATCCCATTCCATTCAAGGGCGTGGTCTTGAACCAGATCACCCTGTTCTGGATGGAAAAAATGCGGAATGTCGTGGCCAACCACCTCCTGGCATCGGATATTGCTGATTTTCCCTCCTCCCTGCACCCCTATGCGGAACAAGTCGAGGGTCGGGCCGTACTGGTCCGCAAAGCGGCTCCCCTGCCCGTGGAGTGCATTGTACGCGGGTATATCACCGGCTCGGGCTGGAAGGATTATCAGAACACGGGCATGGTCTGCGGCCACCGTTTGCCCCCGAACCTTCAGGATTCCCAGGAATTGATTCCACCGCTGTTCACGCCGTCCACCAAGGCCGATGTGGGCCAGCACGATGAGAACATCTCCGTGACCAAAGCCGCGGAAATGATCGGCGATGACCGTTTTGCCGAGGTGGAGCGCATTTCTCTGGAAATCTATTCCCAGGCCCGGGAATATGCCAAAGGTCTCGGAATCATCATCGCGGACACCAAGTTTGAATTCGGCCTGGTCGGTGATGAGCTGCTGCTCATCGACGAGGTGCTCACGCCGGATTCTTCCCGCTTCTGGCCCCAGGACGGCTATCAGCCCGGCAAGCCCCAGCCCAGCTTCGACAAGCAGTACCTGCGCGACTGGTTGACGCAAAGCGGTTGGAACAAGAAGGCGCCCGCTCCCAACCTTCCCTCTGACGTCGTCGAACAGACCAAGAATCGCTACGTGGACGCCTACGCCATGCTTACCGGAAAAAAACTGACGCTTCCCTGACCTTCGGCTCGGAAGACACTTGCGTTAATTATAAGGAGACCTGCATGCTCTTAGCTGGAAAAAAAGCCTTGATCTTCGGAGTTGCCAACGATCGCAGCATTGCCTACGCCATCGCCAAGATCTTCAAGGACAATGGCGCTGCTGTTGCCTTCAACTACGTCAATGACGCCATTCAGAAACGTGTTGAACCGATAAGTCAGGAATTGGGGGGAGAATTCATTTTCCCCTGCGATGTGACCAAGGACGACGAAATCACCAAGGCCGCCGAACTGGTCGCCCAGAAGTGGGAAGGCGTCGACATCCTGGTGCACTCCGTTGCTTTTGCCAACCGTGAAGACTTGGCTGGACGGTACGTGGAAACGTCTCGCGCCGGCTTCGCTCTGGCCCTGGACGTGTCCTGCTACTCCCTGGTGGCCCTATGCAAAGCCTTTGAACCGCAGATGTCCGAGGGTGGTTCCGTGATGGCTCTCAGCTACTATGGGGCCGAGAAGGTCATTCCGAATTACAACGTCATGGGCGTGGCCAAGGCGGCTCTGGAAGCCAGCGTACGCTATCTCTCCGTGGACATGGGCGCCAGAGGCGTTCGGGTCAACGCGATCAGCGCCGGCCCCCTGAAGACCTTGGCTTCCTCCGGCATTTCCGGAATGAAGCAGATCTTCAAGCATGTCGAAGAACGTGCGCCCTTGAAACGCAACGTAACTCAGGAAGACGCCGCGGGGCTCGCCTTGTTTCTGGGCTCCGAGTTCTCCACCTGCATCACCGGGGAGACCATCTACGTGGACGCGGGCTACAACATCATGGGAATGTAGCGGCTAGACGCAACCGTTCCCTTTCCTCTGCACGGTTTCCTCTTTTCGTTTTCGACACCCTCTTTGTCTGAACCTGACTTCAACATCGAACCATTGTCCCGAGTCATGTTTTTCAACTCGTGGTTCGCAATGGTTCGATGGTCCGAAGTCGGCAATGGAACCACGGCACGCACTCACGTTGACCATTGCGACATCCATTGATCCATGTCTGTTCTTTCCCTTCCGTCATCCATCTACTCGGGACTCATGTCCTGGCGTTCCAAAGCCTACGGCAGGGGACTCCTTCAACGCTGGCGACCTCCATCTCCCTGTATCAGCGTGGGAAATATCCGCTGGGGCGGCACGGGCAAGACGCCGGTCTGCCACTGGTTGCTGAACTGGGCATCCCAAAGCGGGATGAACTGTGTTGTCCTGACCCGGGGTTATCGCGCCCGTCCTCCGGCTCTGCCTTTTCTTGTTCGTCCGGATTCCAGCGCCGCGGAGGCCGGAGACGAACCACTGCTCCTGGCCCGAGCCAATCTCGATGCGCATATCGTCATAGACCCCAAACGCATCCGCTCCGGGAACTGGGCGTGGCAACAGTGGCGCCCGGACCTCTTTCTCCTGGACGACGGATTCCAGCATCTGCCCGTCATAAGGGATATCAATCTGGCCCTGCTTTTGCCCCAGGATCTTGATCGGGACTGGAACCGGGTCGTCCCCGGCGGCCCCTGGCGTGAAGGAGCGAAAGCCCTTGCCCGGGCCGATGCATTCCTGATCAAACTTGTCGGCCTGGACGAGGTTCCCACCGCTCTGCGCGATTTGATCGCCACCCGGTTGAGCCCCTTCGATAAACCAATATTTTTTTTCGCCCCCAGCCCCGGCGGACTGACCAACCTCCAGACGGCCGAACAGGTTGACCGTTTGCCGGAAAAGCACGGCAGCTCCTACATGCTGGTCAGCGGCGTGGCGAATCCGGCCCTGGTGGATCATACCGCCTCGACCCTGCTCGGCGCCGCTCCCAGGCGTCACGACGCATTCGCCGATCATCACGCCTTTTCCCGGCGGGAAATAGAGGATATTGTACGCAAGGCTGGTTCCGCGGGAGTCGGACATGTCGTCTGCACGGCCAAGGATGCGGTCAAGATCCGGGAACTTCTTGGTCCGGACACTCCGGTACAGTGGTGGAGTATGGACATGACGGTCCGGTTCGTGCCAGAAAGCGAAAAATCCCCATGCTTTGTGAAATGGCTGGAGCAACGCTTGAAAACCGCGCGGCAATACTTATCTGGAAACATGAATTTCAACCTCACCTCCAGAATCCCCAATCAGTGACATCGACATGGCATTCCTGCGTCTGAATCCGCTGAATCAACGCCGCTGGGCAAATTTCCGAAAAAATCGACGAGGCTATTGGTCGTTGTGGATTTTTCTGGTGCTCTTTTTCGTGACCCTGGGCGCGGAATTCATTGCCAACGAAAAACCGCTGCTGATCCGGTACGACAGCGAATGGTTTTTTCCTATCCTCACAGTGTATCCGGAAACCGCATTCGGCGGAGATTTTCCCACGGAAGCCCATTACCGTGACCCGTACGTGGTGGATCTGATTCAAGAAAAAGGCTGGATGATCTGGCCCCTGATTCCATACAGCCACCAAACCGTCAACCTGACTCTGGACGTTCCGGCCCCTTCCCCGCCGACATGGGAGAACCTGCTCGGCACCGACGACCAGGGCCGCGACGTCATGGCCCGCGTGATCTACGGTTTCCGGATATCCGTGCTGTTCGGACTAATTCTGACCTTGGCCAGCACCGTCATCGGCATTGCCGCCGGCGCGGTTCAGGGCTACTTCGGCGGCTGGACCGATCTGCTTTTGCAGCGCTTCATGGAAATCTGGTCCGGCTTGCCGCTTCTGTACCTGATCATCATTCTCTCGGCCTTGATCGAACCCAGTTTCTGGTGGCTGCTGCTGATCATGCTGCTTTTTTCCTGGATGGCGCTGGTAGGCGTGGTCCGCGCGGAATTCCTGCGCACGCGCAACTTCGACTATGTCCGAGCCGCACGCGCTTTGGGCGTGGGCGATCTGACCATCATGTTCCGGCACATCCTGCCCAATGCCATGGTGGCCACCCTGACGTTTCTGCCGTTCATTCTCAACGGATCCATCACCACTCTGACCTCCCTGGATTTTCTCGGCTTCGGCCTTCCTCCCGGCTCGGCCTCTCTGGGTGAACTGCTGGCCCAGGGCAAGGCCAACCTTCACGCCCCGTGGCTGGGCATAACGGCCTTTTTTGTTCTGGCCGTGATGCTCAGCCTGCTGATCTTCATCGGGGAGGCGGCCAGGGATGCGTTTGATCCGCGCAAGAAAACGGCATGACACATTCAACTTGAGCTGAAATCCATCACCATGCCCTCTCCTGCCCTGCTCCAAGTACGTGATCTTTCCGTTTCCTTTCAAGGTTCGGGGACGATTATTCAGGCTGTCCGGAAGGTCGACTTCACCTTGGAAAAAGGGCGGACCCTGGCAATCGTGGGAGAATCCGGCTCCGGTAAATCCGTGACCGCCCTTTCCGTTGTGCAGTTGTTGCCCTACCCCCAAGCCTTCCATCCCGGCGGCTCGATCTTGTTGGACGGCCGGGAACTGATCGGGGCTTCCGAGAAAATCCTGCGCCAGATTCGCGGCGGTCGGATCGGGATGATCTTCCAGGAACCCCTGAGTTCGCTCAATCCTCTGCATACAGTGGAAAAGCAGATTTCCGAGATGCTGCGTCTGCACGTCAAACTGGCGCCCCCGGCAGCCCGGCAACGCACCCTGGAACTGCTCGAACTGGTGGGCCTGGACGACCCGGTGCAGAAGCTCTCCAAATGGCCGCATCAGCTTTCCGGAGGGCAATGTCAGCGGGTGATGATCGCCATGGCCCTGGCCAACGCTCCGGACCTGCTGATTGCCGACGAACCCACCACCGCGCTGGACGTCACCATCCAGGCCCAGGTTCTCGCCCTGCTTAAGGACCTCCAGAAACGCCTGGGCATGGCCATGCTTCTGATCACCCACGACCTGAACATTGTGCGCAAGAATGCCGACGATGTCTGCGTCATGCAGCACGGGCGCATCGTGGAGTCCGGCGATGTGGACAAGATTTTTCAACGTCCCGAACACCCGTATACCCGTCGGCTGCTGGCGGCCGAACCGCGCGGCGGCGTGGAAACGGGTCCGCCTTCCGGGGATCCCGTGATGTCCGGCCAGGAGATCAAGGTCTGGTTTCCGGTGAAAAAAGGCCTGCTCAAACGCACCGTCGGACACGTCAAGGCCGTGGACGGGGTGGATGTACAGCTGTACCCTGGAAGAACCCTTGGCGTCGTGGGGGAATCCGGTTCCGGCAAAACCACCCTTGGTTTGGCATTGCTTCGTTTGACGGCCAGTACCGGGCGGATCATCTTTCAGGGCCGGAACATCGAGGCGATCCGTTCCCAGGCCCTGCGCCCACTGCGCCGAAACATCCAGATCGTCTTCCAGGATCCCTTCGGCAGCCTCAATCCGCGCATGTCCATTGCCCAGATCATCGGAGAAGGATTGACCGTACACCGGATGGGCCACACCGCCGAAGAACGGGATGCCATGATCGCCCAGGCGCTCCAGGAAGTCGGCCTTGATCCCGAAAGTCGGCATCGCTATCCGCATGAATTTTCCGGCGGTCAGCGCCAGCGCATTGCCGTGGCCAGAGCCATGATCCTCAAGCCGGCCGTGCTGGTCCTGGATGAACCGACATCCGCCCTGGACATGTCCGTCCAGGCCCAGATGGTGGATCTGCTGCGGGACCTGCAGCAAAAGCATAATACCGCCTACTTGTTCATCAGCCATGACCTGCGTGTCGTCCGGGCCCTTAGCCATGAAATCCTGGTCATGCACCATGGAAAGGTGGTGGAGCATGGCCCGACCGGGCAAATCGTCCAAAATCCCAGGCACCCGTATACCCGTACCCTGATGGCCGCTGCCTTCGAGCTGGAAACCACGCCCGGCTCTGTTTCGTAACAGAACCTTCTTCAAAATTTTCTCTTTTCCTGCGGAACAAGCCGTGATATACGCATCGTCTTGCCTTGATCTCGCCTTGCGTCTCCGTGAATCCAACCTGCTTGGGCAGTGGGCGAAGACGAGAATCCAAGTGCCGGCGCAAAGCCTTACAGCATATGCTGTGGAGTTGCAGTGTTGTATTTTGCAGAAGATCGAATGTCTTAGCATTTTGACGGAGAAGTTCCTGATGAGGAAGTTCTTTACGAAGGAGTTTCAATAGATGACTTTGCGCGAACTTGTTTCCAGAACCCGCAGCTTCCGCCGTTTTTACGAAAACCACCAGCTCTCACTGTCCATTCTGGAAGACCTGGTGGACATGGCACGACTGACCGCATCCGCGGCCAACCTGCAACCACTGCGGTACATGATCAGCGTCGATCCACAGATGAACGCCCAAATCTTCCCCCAACTGGCCTGGGCGGCCTATCTCCAGGACTGGAACGGCCCCTCCGAGGGAGAGCGTCCTTCCGGATACATCATTGTACTCGGAGATGAACGGCATTCCAAAACCGCTGCCTGGGACATGGGTGTCGCCGCCCAGACAATTCTTTTGGGAGCCACGGAAACAGGGCTTGGCGGATGCATGATCGGTTCAATTAAAAAAAAGGAGCTGGCCGAAATTCTGGCCGTTCCCGAAGGGTTTGAAATTCTGCTGGTTTTAGCCATAGGCCGTCCCAAGGAAAAAATCGTCCTGGAGCAACTTGGCGAAGACGGAAGCATAAAATACTGGCGCGACGACAAGGGAGTGCACCATGTTCCCAAACGGGACCTGGACTCCATCATTCTCGCCCGTTTCAACGGCAGCTAACACAACCCTTTACCGGAGCATCTTTTGTCGACTTCCAATCAAACCAACCATGCCGACGTGATCATCGTCGGAGGGGGACCCGCGGGTCTGTTTGCCGCCTTTCACCTTGCGGAACACACGGACCTCAAGATCATGCTCGTGGACAAGGGGCGCTCCCCGTTGCGCCGCACCTGTCCCATCGGTCAGAACCAGAGTCCCACATGCCATCATTGCAAGCCCTGCAACATTTTATCGGGCATCGGCGGGGCAGGCTTGTTCTCTGACGGCAAGCTGAATTTCATCCATATCCTGGGCAAGACCGACTTGACTCAGTTTCTCACCCCGGATCAGGCCCGCGATTTGATCCGGGAAACCGAGACGGTTTTCACGCAGTTCGGTATGGACGGACCCGTGTACCCAACGGACATGGACCGGGCCCGGGAAATCCGCAAGCAGGCGAAAAAGGCCGGTATCGACCTGCTTCTAATTCGTCAGAAACACCTGGGCAGCGATAAGCTTCCGGACCATATCGCGGCCTTGGCCAATCATGTCCAGAACAAAGGCGTAATCATCCGGACCAACGAGGACGTGCGCGAAGTCCTTGTGGACCAAGGCAGGGTCAGCGGCGTGGTCACCGACAAGAACGTCCTGCATTGCCGATACGTTGTGCTGGCGCCGGGTCGGGTCGGCGCGGACTGGGCCGGACGGATCGCCCAGGCCCACGGCATCAACCTCACCCAGCGCGGCATCGAGGTCGGTGTGCGCGTGGAAGTGCATAACGACATCATGCACGACCTGACCAGCATCATCTATGATCCCACCTTTTTCATCCAGACCAGGAAATACGACGACCAGACCAGGACATTCTGCACCAACCGCGGCGGCTATGTTTCCCTGGAGAACTATCAGAATTTCGTCTGCGTCAACGGTCATGCCTATCTGGACCGCAAATCCGAAAACTGCAACTTCGCCTTCCTCTCCAAGGTGGTTCTGACCGAGCCGGTGACGGACAACCAGGCCTACGGCGAAGCCATCGGCAAACTGGCCAGCCTGATCGGCGGCGGCAAGCCGATCCTGCAACGCTTCGGCGATCTCAAGCGTGGACGGCGCAGCACCTGGAACCGCATTTCCAAAGGCTTCATTCGCCCCACCCTGGCCAACGTCACCTGCGGCGACATCGCCATGGCTCTGCCGGAACGCATCCTGACCAATCTTGTCGAAGGCCTGGAAAAGCTGAACTGCGTGGTTCCCGGCGTCGCCAACGACGAAACCCTGCTCTATGCGCCGGAAATCAAGTTCTTCGCCACTCAAATGGAGACCGACCAGGACCTGCGCACCTCCTTGCCCGGGATGTTCGTGGCCGGCGACGGACCCGGAGTGGCCGGCAACATCGTCTCCGCCGCGGCCACCGGACTTCTGGCGGCCAAAGGCATCATCAAGGATCACGCGACGGATTGAGGCCCTCGGCCTGCGCCGACATACGGTTCGTCATCCGCGGTGGTTGGCTTCATAATCGCAGCCCCATGTCGCCTCACATCCTTCCCGCCGAGTACCATTAAGCAAATATTTGCTGCAGCCAGATAGCGATCCGGTTTGTCTTTTTTACCTTACGCATGTCTGACCAAAGCCAGGGGTTACATCGAATCCTGGCCGGACTTCAGCTGAATAGCTTCGCCCCGCCGGAAGACTGCCACCCTCTGGCATCCATCCTGCTTCTTCCAGGTTTGGCGGCATTTTTTGCCGCCGAACTTTCCGTCATCCGGACCATCACCTACGGAGGAAGCATGTCCCAACTTGCTCAACATGCCCTGGAGCTGCTCCAGGCCCCCCTGCCCCAGGAAGATATCATTTTCTCGGATTTGTACCGCGATACATCCCTTCTGGAGGATATCCACTGCATCACCGACAGAACCAGGCCGATATCCACGGAACTGGTCATGAACATCCTGGTCAAGTACTTCCATGCATATGTCCATTCCGGTTCATACCGCCGCATCCTCTCACTGAAAGACATCACGATGGTCTTCGATCAGTTCGCCCATCGCAGGCGGGGATGCAAATCACTTCTGGAGCAAAGGCGATTGCGACAATGGCTGGTGCAGCACTCATTTGCTCTGTGCATGCTGGCCGACCTGCCCAAGACGGCAAGCATATTTGCCGCCATTGCCGGCATGCATTTCCCCGACAGTATCGATCGGCAACAATACACTGGCCTGGACATTGGTACCGGCAGCGGAATTTTGCTCCTGGCCGCCTTTGTCCAGGCAAAGCGCAACAATTTCCGCAAGGTGAACCTGGTGGGCATCGAGCGTGATCCGTACGTTCAAAAACGCACGGCCAGGATGTGCTGCACCCTGGAGATTGGTGAAATCATCCTTGGAGACGCCAAAACAACCGATGTGTACGCGCCCCTCCGGCAGAAACCCGTCACCTTCGTGGCCAATGAAACCATACCCGGAATACGGCAGGAACTATGGTGCGAAGACTTTGTCATGATCAACGAAACCATGTTTCGGACCCTCGGGCCGCTGCTTGAGGAGACGTTCTTCTTTCCGGAAGGGCTTCTGGTCATGGACCGTGACCGAGGGGTCTACACCATGCTGAACAAGATGAACCAGTATCATCAAGCACCCAACCTGGATCTGGCAGCCATGTCGGCTCAGGCTCTGCTTATAGACGATCGTGTCGTCCCGTTGAACAAGGTCGGCGATGAATATTTGAACTCTATTCCTAATAAAAGCAGACCGCTTCTCACCCAACGTTGGTAGAGTTTCGATCCGGCCAAGACAGGGTTATCAGCCGTGAGAACAAATCCGACCTGATTGTTCATGATGAAACACTTGCTTTTTCTTTTACGCATTGCTAAATAATCCTGTTTATAAGTTAAGGCTGGAACTTCGTGAACATGGAAAAGAGGAAGCAATTATGACCCGAAAAGACCGTACCGAAGGCATCTATAGTCGCCGGGAGGTACTGGATGAAAGTGAGCGCAGGCAATACTATCAGATTCACCTGAAAGATCTGCTGACCTATGCCTACAGGTATTCCGAGGACGTCAAGAAGCGGTTTGACCGGGCCCAGTTCAGTCCCGACAAGTTCAAGGTGCTGAACGACCTGAAGCACATCCCGATCATCAAAAAGAAGGAACTTATATTTCTGCAAACCATGGGGCCGCGCCTGGGCGGTCTGCTGACCAAGGATCTTGGGGAATTGCGGCGCATCTTCCTTTCCCCCGGTCCGATTTTCGATCCCGAAGACAGAGTTGACGACTACTGGGGTTGGACTGAAGGGTTTTACGCCACGGGATTTCGTCCCGGCGACGTGAACATGATCACCTTTAACTACCACCTTACTCCGGCCGGCCTGATGTTTGAAGAACCGCTGCGCAATCTTGGCTGCGCCGTGATTCCGGCGGGTCCGGGCAACACAAACACCCAACTGGACATCATGCAAAAACTGCGGGTGACCGGCTTCATCGGAACGCCGAGCTACCTCATGCACTTGGCCCAGAAAGGCGAAGAGGCGGGCCTGAACCTGCGCAAGGATCTCTATCTTGAAGTGGCGTTCGTCACTGGCGAGAAGTTTCCGGAAAAACTGCGCAACACCCTGGAGAAAAAGTTCGATATCATCATGCGTCAAGGCTATGGAACCGCGGATGTCGGCTCCATCGGCTACGAGTGTTTTCACAAAAACGGACTGCACGTTTCCAATCGCGTCTTCGCGGAAATCTGCCATCCGGATACGGGCATTCCGCTCAAGGACGGCGAAGTCGGTGAGATCGTCGTCACGGCGTTCAACAAGACCTATCCCTTGATCCGCCTTTCCACCGGCGACCTCTCCTATATCGACAGAGCGCCCTGCCCCTGCGGCCGCAGTTCACCGAGACTGGGCAATATCGTCGGTCGCGTGGATACAACGGCCCGCATCAAGGGCATGTTCGTCTATCCGCACCAGGTGGAACAGGTCATGGCCTCTTTCGAAGAGATCAAGCGCTGGCAGATCGAGGTCACCAATCCCGGCGGCATCGATGAAATCGTCCTGTTTATCGAGGCCAGTCAGTTCAAGCGGGAAAACGAACTCTTCCACACCTTTCGGGAAAGAATCGGCCTGCGTCCCGAACTGAAGGTCGTGGCTCCCGGTTCGCTGCCCGCCCAGATTCGTCCCATCGAGGACAAACGTAAGTGGGATTGATCCCTTTTCGGGCGTTGCCGTGCATTCTGCTCCTGATGGTGCTGAGTGCCGGCTGCGCCCGTCTTCATCCCCCGATAGCCCAGCCCCCGGAGACGACGCTTCCCGGCACGCCCGGCACCCTCTTTCTGGCCGATGGTCGACATCTGGCCAAGGATGACCTCGCCCGCCTGGTTCCTGACCACGACTTTATCCTGATCGGTGAATCCCACATCAATTCCTGCGACCACCGATTCCAGAACGACGCCTTGCTCGCTCTTTCCACATCAAATCAGGATCTTGCCTTGGGACTGGAGATGGTTCCCTGGTCTGCCCAGGACATCCTGGACGATTTCAACAGGGGCGTTATTGATCTGGAGGAACTGGAGGAAAATTTGGGATGGCGTGAGTATTGGGGTTACAGTTTCTCACTGTACAGTCCGATTCTGGCCCGAGCCAGGGAACTGACCATTCCCGTTCTGGGGCTGAACGTTCCCAAGGAGCTGCTCCACCGGGTCAGAACAGACGGCATGGAAAGCATTCTCCCGGATGAACGGGGCCTGCTGCCTCATGTGGTCATCCCTCCGCCGCCGCGACAGAAAGCATTGCTCGAAGAAGAGTTCTCCCTGCACGTCGAACTAATGCCCGAACGTACCGCGGAGGCCGGATTCGAACTGGAACGGTTCATGCTTGTCCAATCCCTGTGGGACACGCAGATGGCCTTCAGCGCGGCCCACTGGAAGAACACTCTGGAGCGCACCGTGGTCATTCTGGCGGGCTCCGGGCATGTAGAACACGGTTACGGCATCCCGCATCGGCTGCGAGTGCTGGAGCCCGACTCTCGAATCCTCACGCTTGTTCCCTGGAGAGGCGGACCGGGACCTGATCCGGATTCCGGCGATCTGTTCTACTTCTGCCCGGAACAGCCGCGCCGCCTGGGCATGGTCATTGCCTGGATCGACGACCAGGCCGTGCTTTCCAGTGTTCTCCCAGGATCCCTGGCTGAACAGGCCGGCCTGCAGCCCGGAGATGTCCTGATCACGGCCAACGACAAACCAGTCACCACCATGGAAGTCCTGCACCAGGCCGGAATGCATGCTGTCGGCGCCAGGGAACCGCTTCACCTTGAAATTGCGCGCAACGGAACGCAACTGCTCCTGGAAGTAATTTTTCCATAGCCGCCCCATGCCCGAACTTCCCGAAGTCGAAACCATCGCCCAAGGCCTGCGGCCCCTGTTGACCCATCGCACCATAACCGGCATCCCGCACTTGGCTCCCCACCTCAATCCGCAAGGGCCAAACAGCCTGATCGAAAAGTTGATCGGACAACAGATTCAGGGCGTCTCGCGACGTGGCAAACTGCTCTTCCTGGATCTCTCCCCCACCGAGCGTATTGCCTTTCATCTGCGCATGACCGGGAGGCTGGGCATGTCTCCCGCGGGCGAACCACCCGGGGCACATGTCCACTTGCTCATCAATCTGGACAACCAGAGTGCGCTGTATTTCCAGGATCAGCGAAAATTCGGAACCTTCCGCCACTACACAGAACAGGAATTGAACGCTTGGCCTTTCTACAGCCGGATGGGGCCGGAGCCGCTCAGCGTGGGAGAGGAAGAGTTTTTGGGGCGAGTGGAAGGAAGAAGAGGAAGGATCAAGGCGTTGCTGCTCAACCAGGAAGTCGTTGCCGGAATCGGCAATATCTATGCGGACGAAAGTTTGTTTCGCGCCGCCATCCATCCGGCAACGCCCGCCTCGGCGCTGAGCAGACCACGAATCACGAGCCTTTACCACGCCCTGCAAAACGTGCTCCGGGAAGCTATCACCGCCGGCGGCAGTTCCATCCGAGACTATCGCACCGCCGCCGGACTCGTCGGAACGTTCCAGAACGCCTTCCAGGTTTACGGCCGCAAAGATCAACCCTGCCTGCGCTGTGCCGAGTCGCTACGGACCACGAAAGTGGCCGGCCGCACAACCTGCTACTGCCCCACCTGTCAGCCCGAGCCGGTCAGCGGCTAGACCGGAGTCCGGACCAAAAGCTTCAGCCTTTCCTCAATTATCGGGGCCAGACATGGACAAAGCTCAGGACGATCATGGCCATGCCAAGCCCGATCTTAACCACCGTGCCGAACACCTTGTTCAACAGGGCGCCCCAGGCCGCACGATAGGCTGCCGGGTAGGAATAGCCCTGCCCCAGTTCCACCAAAAAGCTGCCGACAAAGGCACCCAGGAAGGAACCGGGAATGGCGCCGAAGCCGAAGAGGAATGCGGCGCCGAAAAAACCGCCGAGAATGGCGCCGATAACAGCAGCCCATGCTCCCCGGCGGCTCCCGCCGAAGCGTTTACCTCCCCAGAGCTGGGCCAGGAATTCAACGATTTCTCCCAGGACGCACAACGCCAACAGCAGAGCAAGAAAGGACCATCCAACGGTCAGTTCCGGATGGGACCACAACCATAGGCCAAGAGCGCCCAGAATCAACCAGTTTGCCGGAAGGCCCACCAGGTGCAACAGGAGCAGGCCTCCCAGAAAAGCCAGAAAAAGTCCGGCCAGAAACAATTCCATTGGTTCCTCGAGGCCTGCCGGCTACTGTCCCCGCAAATCGCAGACCCGCTGCGCCTTGCCGTCGGAACAGGGCAGGCTCCGCGCCTCGACCAGTTCCACCTTGGGGGTAATCAACAGCTCATCGCGCAGCATGCCGGTGATTCTATCCTGCAGCTTTTTCAAAACCCGCATGTCTTCCACGAAAAATTCACTCTTCACTTCCACCTGAACCTTGAACTGGTCCAGATATCCCTGCCGTTCGAGAACGATCAGGTAGTTCTGCCCCACTTCTGGAATGGCCATCAGCACGCGCTCCACCTGCATCGGAAAGATGTTGACGCCCTTGATAATGATCATGTCGTCGCTGCGGCCGAGAATCCGGTCGATCCGGCGATGCGTTCTTCCGCAAGGGCATTCGCCGGGAATAAACCTGGTCAGATCCCTGGTTCGGTAGCGCAGGATGGGCATGCCTTCACGCGTCAGGGTCGTCAGGACCAATTCCCCGACTTCCCCCTCGGGCACGGGTTCAAGGGTCACTGGATCAATTATTTCAGCCAGAAACGCGTCTTCCCAGATGTGCATGCCGTTTTGTTCCGGGCACTCGAAGGCCACGCCGGGGCCGTTCATCTCCGAGAGACCGTAAGAGTTGTAGGCTTTCACGCCGTACAATTCCTCGATCCGCTTCCGGATTTGCTCACTATGCGGTTCCGCGCCGATCAGGGCGGTCTTCAGGTGCAGATCCTCCAGGTTGACGCCCAGGGAATCAAAAACCGTGGCCAGGTGCAAGGCATAGGAAGGAATGATGTGAATGACCGTGACCCGGAAGTCCCGCAGCAATTTGATTTGCCGCTTGCTGTTGCCCGCTCCAGCCGGGATTGTCAGGCACCCCAGACGTTCGGCCCCGTAATGGATGCCCAGACCGCCGGTAAACAGACCGTATCCACTCATGTTCTGAAAAACATCGTGGGGCCTTACGCCGACCATGTGGAAGCAACGCGCCACCAGATCGGCCCACGTCTGGATGTCGTTGGCCGTATGGAAGACCACCGTCGCTGCTCCGGTTGTTCCGGATGAGGCGTGCAGGCGGACCATTTCCTCCATGGGCCGGCAGAGCATGCCGCCGGGGTAGCTGGCCCGCAGATCTTCCTTGCCGGTGAACGGCAGCCGGGGCAGATCATCCAGACCTTGCACCTGATCCGCCTGGAGACCGTGTTCCTCGAATATCCGGGCATACAGCGGCGAATTGGCGGATTGCGAGACCACATGACGCAATCGAACACCTTGCAGATTTTCCAGGTCCTGCCGTGCAAGCCCTTCCAAGGGATCAAAAAACACAAAGGCCTCCTTTGGGATTGGACGATACATGCCGCTGAACTGATCCCGTTGGATCGCGGACGTCGTCAATTGGATCAGTTGAATGGATCATGATGCTGAAAAATTTCAGCAGTTCGGAGCATGGCGTTATTCGCCCTTGCTTATCGCTTGCGAAGGAAGATTTGCTCGGAATTCAGCATCCACAAGTCAGAGCAACTACGAAGCAGGCTTTAAACTTTCCGAGGGCGGAGGGATATCGACCAAATTCTCAAACGCGGTATAAGTATCAAGAAAGGCAAGTTCAACCTCTCCAGTCGGGCCATTGCGCTGTTTTCCGATGATGATCTCCGCAATGCCTTTTTTGGGATTGCCTTCCTGCTTGTTATATACCTCGTCCCTGTAGATAAAGGCGATAACGTCCGCATCCTGTTCTATCGCGCCGGATTCGCGAAGATCGGAAAGCATGGGCCGCCGATTACTGCGATCCTCAAGCTTGCGGTTCAGCTGCGCCAAGGCGACCATGGGCAGGTCAAGCTCCTTGGCCAAGCCTTTCAAAGTTCTTGAAATTTCGGAAATTTCCTGTTCTCGGGAATCAATTCGGCGACTGGCGCGCATTAATTGCAAATAATCGACCATCACAAGTCCCAGTTTTTTCTCCGACTTCAGCCTCCGACAACGAGTCCGCAAGTCCAAGGTACTTAAGGCCGGAGTATCATCGATAAACATGGGTGCCTGGGATAAAGAATCAGCGGCGTGATAGAGACGCGCCCAATCCTCGTCATTAAGAAAACCTCGCCGAAACCGAGCCAAATCCACCTTTCCCCAGGAACACAGCATCCGCATCATCAGTTGCTCTTTAGACATTTCCAAGGAGAAAATGGCCGTGGGCACATCATGCAGCACCGCGGCACGCATGGCGATGTTCAGGGCAAAAGCCGTCTTCCCCATGCTGGGACGAGCAGCGATAATGATCAAATCCGAGGGCTGCAGCCCCGCGGTCATCTCATCAAGCTTGTGGTATCCTGTCGGTACTCCGGTGACCAGTTCCTGTCGCTCTACCCGTTTTTCCAGATTTTCAAAAACCTGACTGACCAATTCCTTGGTGGTGGAAAAAACACTTTTAATTTTTGCTTCGGAAATGGCAAAGATGGCGGCTTCCGATTCATCAAGTACCTTGTCCACCTCCTGGACGCCATCATGGCAGGAAACCACAATGTCCGAGGCGGCCTGGATCAACCGGCGCAGAATCGCCTTGTCCCGGACAATTCGGGCATAGGATTCGGCATGAGATGTGGCTACAAGGGATTCGGTCAGCGAAGCCAGATAAACCGGACCGCCAACTTGTTCCAAAAGACCGGAGTTTTGCAGGTTATCCGCAAGGGTAACCAGATCAATGGGAACGCTGCGCTGATAAAGGCTCAGACAGGCTTGAAAAATACTGCGATGAGCCGGAGAGTAAAAATCATCTTCCCCAACAATATCAAGCAGCGTATCGATAAGACCGGGACTTAAAAAAAGCCCCCCCAGAACCGCCTGTTCGGCTTCCAGGTTCTGGGGGGGGGTTTTTCCGGAAAGGTTTGCCCCCGATCCGGTGGGATGCGATTGTTTCTGTGATCGAGCCAAAGGTGTTTCCCGCTATCGACTACTCCTCTGAACGTGCTTCTTCTGCTGTCGCTGCGTTCTCGTCGATGGTGTCGGTAACAGGTTCAGGGGAAGACTGGTTTCCGTTGAAGGCATCGTGGCTGACAACGGCAACCTGAAGCTGAGCCCGGATGTCCTGGTGAACCCGAACCTCGATGCTGTACTCGCCCAGGGCGCGCAACGAGTCATCCAGCAGGATGTTCTTCTTGTCTACATCCAGGCCATGGTCTTTCTTGATCAGGTCGGCGATGTTCGCGGAGGTGACCGAACCGTAAAGCCGGTCGCCCTCGCCCACGCGCACGGGGATGCGCAGGGACACCGCACTGATCTTGTCCGCAAGTTCCTGGGCGGAGAAGCGGATCGCGTCGGCTTTTTCCTGCAGTTTCCTGCGCTCCTGTTCAAAGCGCTTCTTGTTGCCGGGAGTGGCCAGCATGGCCAGGCCTTGCGGGATCAGATAATTCCGTCCGTATCCCGGCTTGACGTTGACAATCTGGCCGAGACTGCCCAGATTATCCAAATTGGTGCGCAATATGACTTCCATTATAATCTCCCTTCCCTAGCTGATCCTTTTCATGGCATCCACGCTGTGCGTGGCTGTGTAAAACAGCAAGGCCATCTGGCGGGCGCGTTTGATTTCCGTGGTCAGTTCCCGCTGATGCTTTGCGCAGGTTCCGGTGACGCGTCGGGCAATGATCTTCCCCCGTTCGTTGACGAAGTCCCGGAGCAGATCCGGACGCTTGTAGTCCATCTTCAGATCCTTGGCAGCGCAAAAGCGGCAGAATTTCTTCCGGGGGGTGAATTTACGAAATGCCATGATCAGCTCTCCTTTGGTTCCTGGTAGGTATCGGCCAGCTTCACGGAAAGAAATTTGTACACTCCGTCCGTGATGCGCAGGTTGCGCTCCATTTCAGCGACCACCGTGCCGGGAGCCAAAAACTCCAGGCGTACGTAGTGGCCCCTGGTGTGCTTGTTCACCGGGTAGGCCAAGGTCCGCATCCCCCAATCGTCCTCCACCAGAATCTTTCCATTATCCCGCTCCACAATCGCGGTCATGTTGGCAAGAATTTCCTGGCGGCTCTCTCCCGTCATTTCCGGACTGAAGAGCATCAGTGTTTCATAGTGCCGCATTATCGTATCCTCCTTGCGGTCGATTCGGCCCTGACCACATGGCCAGAGCAAGGAAAAACGGAATCTTTAACAACGAATAAACTGGCGTGTCAATTGATTTGACGATCTTTATCGATTCAAAAAGAACTCGCACAACTCAGCTGGTTCCGTACTTGAATCAAAATTTGTTGAATAGGTACAAGACAACAGCTTGTTGTTTATCAAGTAATTTTCAACTCAATGACCCGTCATTCCGGGACATGCTCATTAAAAAAGGCCCTGCTGACAGGGCCTTTAAGCAAGATGTCCGGAACTGTTCGGACAGACTACATGTTGTAGACTTCGCGCTGTTTCTGCAAAGCGATAGCCTGTTCTTCATAGGATTGGAAACCGGAATGTTTGAGGGCGTCAAAAACGGTTTCCTCCCAATCCCAGTTGGCATAGATGACCGGCTTATGGAAAAGCCGCCGGAATTGATCGATTTCCTGGCGATAGAATTCCTCACGAGGCTTGCCGAGATGGTCCTGCAACTGTTCATGAAGACGGGCCATCTCGCCCTCGAACCAATCCATCAAATCCCCGGCTGTTCGGTTCTTTTTCAGGATGTGGTCATACTTGTTCTCGGCCATGATCTTGCGCAGACACTCCAGGTGCTGCTCTTTCAGCCATGCACCGAGCTTTTCAACGGGAATGCTCTCAGCCTCGAGTTCCGCGACGTCCTTCTTGGTTTGGGCATAGGTATCCGGGACAACCGAGGCGGAAACAATCCCGGCTATGCAGACCAGGCCACGGATGATCTTGCTGTTGGAAACCCCCTGACCGCAAAAGCCAACTTTCTTCCCGAACTTCTGGCCTGTAAAGATGGTGCTCAGAATGGCCCAGACCACGGCCGGGTCTTCTTCATCATAAATGTGACGCAGCCGCGGATTGTCCCGGTCCGTGCCCAGCACCAGCTGGGTCATGTCGTTGGAGCCGATGGAGAATCCGTCGAATTCCTGGATGAACTGCTTGGTCAGGATGGCATTGCTCGGAATCTCGGACATCAGGATGATCTTCATCCCGTCATCGCCGGATTTGAGGTTGTGCACCCCTTCCAGATAGCGGCGCATGCTGCGGGCTTCTTCGAGGGTGCGCACGAAGGGAAACATCAGGTTCAGGTTCTTGCCGCCGAATATGCCCCTGGCCAGTTTGAAGGAGTCGACTTCCCAGTCATGGATATTGCGGGAAACACCCCGGAATCCAATCATGGGATTGTCTTCGTATGCCTCGAAAAGCAGCCCGCCTACCAGGTTGCGGTATTCGTTGGTCTTGTAGTCCGTGGTTCTGTAGATGATTTCCTTGCCGTAAAAAGCCATGGAAAAGAGCGCCAGTCCCTGGGCCAGGGTCTGAACGTAATGTTCCTTTCCTGAACGATAACCCTTGGACCGGATCAGTTCTTTGATCCGTTCAGGGAGGGTGCGCACTTCTTCCCGTTCCCGCTCCAGGCCGGAACGCATGGCCACTTCCGTCCTCATTGCATTGATGCGGTTCATGATGTCCACGACAATGGGCTCGTCCTTGATTCGCTCGACGATGCCGCGGATGCGGTCTTCGATTTCCTGGCGCTGCTTGAGCTTTTCCTCTTCCTGACCGTTGGCCATTTCCAGGATTTCGGAAAAACCCATGATGGTGATCACATGCTCGCGCAGATCGGGCGAGGTTTTCAGCGTCTCCAGCTTGTGGGAAGCCAGCTCCAGGTGATCGTTCAGCTTGACGTCCAGGTCCCGCAACTGCCGGTGGATGGCCAGAACCTGGTCCGTCCCCTTGTCGCCGCCCTTTTCAGTAAGCGCATCAATTTCCTTGCTCAGGCCGGTGACAATGCCCACGTACTGCCGCAGCTTCAAGTCAA
Source organism: Desulfonatronum thiosulfatophilum (assembly GCF_900104215.1). Classification (NCBI taxonomy): domain Bacteria; kingdom Pseudomonadati; phylum Thermodesulfobacteriota; class Desulfovibrionia; order Desulfovibrionales; family Desulfonatronaceae; genus Desulfonatronum; species Desulfonatronum thiosulfatophilum. The sequence continues at coordinate 36,633 of NZ_FMXO01000020.1, forward strand.
ATGAAATGGTTCCCGTGACCAATTGTTCGCGCACCAACTTCGTCAGTTCATTGTTCAGCTCGCGCAGTTTGTTGTCCACAAGAGACTGGAGTTGACCGTTGTCGTACGCCTCCAAGGCCAGGGGGTGGACGCCGACGCTGCCCAACATGAACTCGGCCCGCAACAGTCCAACCTCGAAATCCGGCATGTTCCGCAGGCGGGAGAGAAACAGGGCCTGGGTGACATCGGCGAGAATCAGGCCGATCTTGGTCTTGGTGGCCGGAAGAGCGCTGACGTCGATCTCGCCGCCCACCTCAATCAGCGGCAGCAGCCCCCGGTAGGCCCGGCCTCTGGAGCCGTCGACGGTGACTTCCTGCCCGTCCATGCCCTGCAACGTCTCCAGGCGCTGGATGCCAATTACGGCGGGAATGCCAAGTTCACGGGAAGTGATGGCCGCATGGCTTGTGTCGCCGCCGGCATCGGCAAGAATGGCGGAAGCGATGCGCATTCCGGGAACCATGTCCGGGTCGGTGCGATCCGCCGCCAGGATGTCGCCCTTGGTGATCTTGTTCAGTTCCAGGGCTGAACGGAGGAATCGGACGATTCCCTGCCCGGCCCCCCGGGAGGCGCCGTTGCCTTCCACAAGAAGTTCGGCGCTCTTCAACGCATCGGGATCGACCTCCAAACGGCGCATGAAGATCGTGTGCGGATGTTTCTCCAGCTCATCGTTCCAGCGTGTCTCGGGACGGGCCTGCACGAACCAGAGACGGTCCCACTGGTCGATGCAGAATTCCGTGTCCATGATCATGCCGCCGTAGCTCTTGCTGATGCTGCGAACTCCCCGAGCCAGTTCCTCAGCCTGGGCCAGGGAAAGGGACCAGCGGTAGACCTCCTCCGGCGCGACATCGATGGTCACGGTACCCGCGCCCTTTTCAGCGTAGATGATTTTCTTGGTTTTGAAACCCATGAACCGCAAAACGACCTCTTCCCCGTCATCACGTTGAAAAACGTAAAACTTGTCCGGGGTGACCATACCGCTGACCACGGCTTCACCAAGACCATAACTGGCGTCGATGGAAACGAGGTCCTTATTGTCCGTACCGCGGCATCCGGTGGAGGTGTCCGCGCTAAAGGCCGTTCCGGAGATGACAGGATTAATCATCCGCATGATGCAGACGGACAGCGAGGTATTTTCAATGGCCCATTCTTTCTTGGCGTTTTCGACGATGCTTTCATCCCCGGTTCGCTCAGCCAGGGCCACCATGTCCAGAATGGCCTCCCGGCGATAGGTCATGCTGCGCAGGTTGTAGGCCGAGGCGCAGTCCCACTGATAGGCGTCCACCACGGCCTGCTCGCCGACAATGTTCAGGTAGGTGTCCTGCAGACCGGCAAAGGCTTTCTTTCGGCTGTCCTCGCCTGCCGCGGAGGATCGGACGGCAACGGGAACATTCTCAAGACCGGCTTCCTTGCAAATATCCCGGTAGGATTGACGAATCGCATCATCCAGGTCCCGAGGCATTTCCACGCATAAAATTGCCACCTGCACCAGGACGGAGCGTTTGCGCAGCTGATCGATCATTTCCGGGGATACCGCAAACCCTTCCACGATGTTGTTGATGAAGGAACGCAGCTTGACCAGGTTTTGCGTGCCCTGTTGCGTCGTTTGAATCTTTTTCGCGAGCCGGCGCACGAAATGGCGCAGAAACTCCGGATCCTTGTTGATCTCGGCATCATTCCAGTTGATCCGGTCGTACTCCTTGTCCACGCTAGTCCGGATCAAGGCGGCGTTGACCTTGGTTTCATCCAGCAGACGGTGAAAAACAATGGAAGATATGGCCCGAAACTGGGGAGCCCGGATATTTTCGACCTGGCTGATCAGGGCGGTATTGTAGTTTTTCCCCCCCACCAGCAGTTCCGCGGGTTCGCCAAGGCTGACGATGTCTTCACCGGTGAGTATGAGTTTTTTTTCTATTGCCCCGATATCCACTTTTGCAGCCTGGGCGGACTTCACCTCTACATCGGCAACGTCCGGGTTTTCCTTCTTGGGCTTGGGTTTTTCCTTCTCTGCTTTGGCCATTATTGATCCTCCTTGACAACACGTTCCGGCTTAGGTCGGCGATTTCTCTTCCTTGGACAAGAAAACGGGTTCACAAGTCGTTTTTTCGGGGAACTCCCGGAGAGTTCACCATGCAAATCCGATTATACCATTACCGTTTAGAATAAACCGAAGTCAATCGCCGTCATCCTTCCTGTCCGTGCTGAAGACCGCATGAGGGACAAAAATTAACATCCTCCAAAGGCATAGGAAATGAACATCCCGGGCAAAGCCGCGGCAGTTCGGACAGTTCGATCAGCAACTCACCTTCGCGCACCGGCACCATTTTCCGGTCCTCGGTGAAATTGGCGAATTTGAGAACGCGCTTGACCTGGGCATGGAGCGGCGAAAGGATGGATTTTTCTTGCTTCATCACGGAAATATTGAACAATTCTTCGCCTTGCTGCACCACGTCGCCGGGTTTGACATGCATCACCCAGAGATCGCCGTTGCATGGAGATCCGATATGGAAGGGATTGCCGGGCGTGGCCATTTCCATGCCTTCCCGGGTCTTGCCGGATGCTTCGGCAACCTTGACCTGATGGCTCATGAACTCGGAATCCAAAATGTAGCGCACCAAGCTCACGCCCTGATCGTCGGGCTTGGAGATATCCAAAATGACCATGTTCCGCGGCTTTCCATCGCTGTCCAGGAACTGGAGTTCCTGACCGGGTTGCAGTCCCTCAAACCAGACATCCAGCGGCAACTGGTTCGGATCGCCGAATCGTTGCCGGAATTCGATGGTTTTCAAAGCATCGCCGGGATGGTTCAGGTAGTTGATGATCTCTTCTGGTGCCGGTTCCCGCTTGAGAAGTTCGGTCAGGCTCAGGACTTCGGCATCCAGGTCGATGTCGGCGAGGGAATCAAGCGGCGAGCTGTCCACGCGCTGGGCCAGCGCCTTGCGGTAATCCGCGCCAAAGGCGGACTCGTAGACCCAATCCGCGGGAAATCCCAGCGGCAGACGGCCAAATTTGCCCAACAGCAGGTTTCGGAAGGCGTCGTTGCTGTGAACATACAGTTCCAGCCGGGCCTTGCGCATCTCCGGGGTCAGATCGGCCTCGGCAGTGGTGGTCACAGTGTCCAGGATTGTCAGCATCCGGCGTACGGCCCGCTCGCCTCCCTGCTTGAACGCTCCGGTAACCGCCAGAAAGGCAGTATTCCAGGTAATCTGGGAACCCGGCGTCACGTCATGATAGCGCACGATTTTCCGTGTACCGGCCAGAAAACGCAACATGTACGGCAGAAGTTGGATATACCCCTGCTTCAAGGCCCCTTCCTGGGAAGAAGAGGTCGCGCCGCCGGGCATCCCGTGTTCCACGACGTCGTGGTCGATCCCCTGGAAATAAGGCGCCGTATAACGATCGTAGTAGGGCATGATCTGCTTGAGCACGAAACCGCTGGTGCGGATCATTTCCTTGTTCAGATTTGTCTTCAGACCCAGTTCATCCTCGAGATAGGCTGCGGTGGAAAGCACTTCGCCCTGCCCGTACCAGCGCACGGCAGCGCCGATCCCGGTATCAACAATATGCGCGCCGGCCTGGGCCGCGGCGCCCACGGATGGAACGAACAGTCCGTCGGTGTAGTGGCGATGATAGTGGACAACCAGATCGGGATACCTGGACCGGATCGCGCCGACCAGTTCGCGCATGAACCGCGGCGGGCAGACCCCGGCCATGTCCTTGAGGCCGAGAATGAAATGCCTGGAGGCCTTGGAAGGGTCCATGCCGGAGACATTCGCGATCATGTTCAGGATTTCGTCCACCACGCCGAGATAATGCGGAACATCGAAGCCCTGGGCCCAGGACAGGGAGATTGCCGGTTCAAATATATGTTCTCGTGAGCCCATCACCACTTCCGCGAAGGGACGCATGTTTTCAATGTGGTTCAGGAAGTCGAAGCAGCGGATCACATGATAGTGCTCGCAGATCATTTCACCGGTCAGACGCATCATGTTTTTGGGCTGCGGCTTGTACCCCAGAACGTTGGTGGAGCGGATCAGGATCAGCTTCATGGTCTTGGGAGCGAACTGGTTCCACTCCTGCGCTTCGGTGAAAGGATAGGTCATGTTCGCCAGCATGGCCACGTGGTAGTGGGCGCCGCCGCCGTTTTCCAGGGCGAAAAAGCCGCAGTTGTCAAGATATGGACCGATCAACCGATCCTCGGCCAGCCGGAAGCGGTTGCCGCTGTTGGATTGGGTCAGATCCCTGGTGGTGGTGTCCATAAAATGGACCGTTCCGGAGTCCCGAATATAGTCCAGAGTGGCCAGACGGTCTCCGCGCGGATAGGGGGAAACGTTGGCGGCAAAGTCGATCTCCGGCAGCACCGGCTCGAACCGGCCGAGGCGCTTGTCTTCCCGACCCCGATAGTCGCCCAGCTGGACATATGGATTGTACCCATGAGCGGAGATCTCCGCAGCCAGGCGGGCCAGGCGCAGGGCCTGAGGCTCCTTGTCTACGTACTGCATCAGTTCCGGAGTTCGGGCAATGAATTTGGTATCGTAATCACCTGAACGAAATTCCGGGTGAAGCATGATCTGGCGATGGAAGGGAATGGTCGTCTTGACCCCGCCGACGATGTACTCCCGCAGAGCCCGACTCATGATGCCCAAAATCTTCTCCCAGTCCCGCCCGTAGGCGATGAGCAGCGAGGCCGCGGAGTCGTATTGGGCCGGGAACTCGTAGCCCACGGAAACGCAGGAATCCACCCGGATCCCCTGGCTGCCGGGGGAAATGTACCTGGTGATGGTCCCGGAGTTGGGGGAAAAATTCTGTTGCGGATCTTCGCAGTTGATGCGGACCTGCATGGCATGGTTGAAGGGCTTGGTGGATTCCTTGGAAAAACGCAGCTTGGAGCCGAAGGCAATGGCGATCTGTTCTTCCACAAGGTCGATTCCGTAACGGCATTCGGTGATCCCGTGCTCCACCTGCAGGCGCGTGTTCACTTCGATCAGGTACGGCGTGGCATTCTCGTCCAGCAAGAATTCCACGGTGGCCAGGGAATAGTATCCGACACTGGTGGACAGCTCGCAGGCGTACTTCTTCAAGCGTTCCCGAAGCTCCGGGGTCATCTTCGCCCAGGGCGAGGGCGTAATCTCAACAAGCTTTTGGTGATTGCGCTGGACTGTGCAATCCCGCTCGTCCAGGGCATGAGAGTTGCCGTATTGGTCGGCGACGACCTGGATCTCGATATGGCGCACCGAGGTCAACAACTTCTCCACATACAGACGGGGGTTGCCGAAGGAGGCCTCGGCCAGGGCCGACGCCTTGGAAAAGGCGCGTTCCAACTGCTCGGGCTTATACACTTCGTAAATTCCGCGCCCGCCTCCGCCGCCTTCGGCCTTGAGCATGATCGGAAATCCGAGGGAGTAAGCGATATCCCTGGCCTCGGCCACGCTCACCGCGCCATCCGAACCAGGGACGACGGGAATTCCCAGCTTCTTGGCCAGGTGGCGAACTTCCACCTTGTTGCCCAGAAGGTGCATGGCTTCGGGGGGTGGGCCGATAAACGTTATCCCGGCCTGGGCGCATTTCTCCGGAAAATCCTGGTTTTCGGAAGCAAACCCCCACCCCGGATGAATGCCGATGACGCCGCGAGCCTTGGCCTTGCGGATGATCAGATCAATATCCAGATACGCTCTTGGATTATCGCCCAACAGCAACAATTCTCGGGCTCCGGCGGTAAATGGGGCAGTCTTGTCCACATCCGTCGCCGTCATTATCGGTATGGCCTGAAAAACTTCCTGAATGGAACGGACAATCCGTCGTGCTGGAATTCCCCGGTTCGCGACCAGAATGGGCTTCCCTTTGATTTCCTTGGCCACCTGTTCAAATGATTTTGTTGCCATCAGTAAATCCTGTTCATGGTTTTGCGGACTGCACAAGGCATGGCTCCGCGATTATAGCGCATGTACGCGAGAATCATTGCAGGCAATGAATTTTGCATCTTTCCAGACCATTTTTAAATTTTGCCCGCCCTCATCATGAGACCAAACGCACTTCACCGGATGCAATCCGGCGAACTCCCTCCGGACAGGACACGAGCAGACTGCCGTCCGGAGTGATGCCGAGCAATCTGCCATGAAGAGCGTCCGGATCATGAGCATGGTCGAGAATGGAAATTTCCCGGTTCTTCCAGATGAGCATGTCGGAAAACAAGTGAACAAAATCATCCGGTCGGAGTTCCGGTAGGACGTTTTGATACCAAGATCGGCTCTCGGATACAAGCTGTTCCCAGCACATGGCCGGGCTGATTCGACCGTCCAGGGAACCCGCTTCCATGGCCGCGTTCTCCCGGAGGACCTTCTGCTCGGGTACTGCCGCCAGATTCAGCCCCAGGCCGACAACCACCGTCTCACCCCGCTGTTCGGCCAGGATTCCACCGATTTTCCGATCTTCCAAGACCAGGTCGTTGGGCCATTTCAGGCGCACATCGAACCCAAAGCGCCCCAGCGACCGCGCCGCAAGCCATGCCGGCACCAACGAAGTCAGTCCGTCCCAGGGCTTGGGCAGGGTCGGCGCCCTCCAGACCAGATGCAGATTTCCGGGCAAAGACTGCCAGGGCCGTCGAACCTGTCCCCGACCTGACCACTGCTCCACGGCAATCACCGCGTCCCATTGCGCCAAAACGTCCCATTGCATCAGCTTCCAGGCCAGATCCAAAGCCGAGGAACAGGATCGAACCAAAAAAACCTGACCCGGACCATCCCGCTCCCCGGTCCAGCTCCGAAGGACCAAATGCTCATCTGCCATCTGCGCCCCGGACAATTCGCTCTTCCGCCACGGCCCCCAACGCTCCATGGTCTGCTTCCACACCGGATGCGCTGCAGCCATGGTCTGAGGATCACTGCCGGCAAGCAGTTCCGGGATATCTGAGGAAAAAAGAAATACCGAAGATTTCATAAATTCGACCTCAAGAGAAAAGAAGAAATTCGAAAAGAACACCCTGGCTGCCACATCCCCCCAACGCAAAATCACCCACCTCTATTATCGCAACCGAAATCGCAATCGATTCTTTCGAATTCGGTCTCCCAATCTCGACAAAGAATTCCATCTCGACTGCGATTCAATCATCCAGGCAGGCATTACCAGCCATTGAATTCGGTGTTCTAGGGTCGAAGAAAGCTCCGAACAGGCAACCCCGCTCACGCAGCCGGAGCAATTCGCTTCTTGCGCAGGGCAAATCGCTGCCAGTCCCAGAATTGATAGACGTAGGCCACGCACAGGGCCTGCACGGCCATGGACAGGAACATGGCCAGCCAGATGCCGGTGGCATGAATGAAGATCAGATGCCCCAGGATAAAGGCCAGGGGAATGCGGACCAACCAGGCCGTGCCGCCCATGACCAAACCCTGGTATATGGTCGCTCCGGCGCCGGTCAGCGCGCCGCCCAGGATCATGGAGACCAGCAGAAACGGCATGGCCGCGAGGTTGTACCGCAGGTAGTTGACCGCCTCGTCCCGCACTTCCGGATCCGGGGCGACAAAGGCGGCGATGGGTTCAAGAAACTGCCAGAGAACCACGGTCAGGATGCAAATGACCAGCAATCCCTGCCCGAGAATCCGGTAGCCCATCTGTTTGGCCTCTTCCGGCTTCTTGGCGCCGAGGTAATGGCCCACCAGAATACTTGCCGTGAAATTAAAGGCAAAGCCGGGCAGGAACATCAACGACTCCACGCGCATCCCGGCGCTCATCCCGGCCAGGGCGACCACGCTGCCCACAGGCAGGCTGGCGGTAATGGAGAACAAGGCGATATATGCCGAATGCCAGACCAACTGCATCAGGCCGGCAGGCCAGGCCACTTTGAACAGGTACGGCGAGGCGCAGCGGATCCATTTCCATGGGGCGAAGCTGCGGCGGACCAGCAGCCCCCTGCGCCGGAGAATCCAGACGTTGAACAGGCCTCCCGCGAGCACCGAACCAAAGGTGCTCCAGGCCAGCCCTTTGTACCCCAGATCGGGAAAGCCGAACATGCCCAGGCCCAGAGCAAAGTCCCCGAAGGTATTCAACCCTGCCACGATCATCATGCCGTACAGCGGATACAGGACGAGTTGCTGGGCTCGCAGGATCGAGTTGCCGATGATGAACAGGTAGTAGGCCGGCAGCACCAGGAGATAGACGCTGAGCAGGTACGTCATTATAGGCAGCAGGCTTTCCGGAGTCTGCAGGATCCGGATCAGGGCGCCCTGGAAACCGTATCCGAAAACCAGCAGCAAGACCCCGAATACTGCCGCGGCCTGCAGACTCAACCCGACGTAGCGCTGGACCCGGTGCATCAGTCCGGCGCCGTAGGACTGACTGATGGCCGCCACGCTGCCGTTGCCCACGGCAATGGCCACCACGAGGAAGATGAAAAAGGACTGGCTGACCATGCCCATGCTGGCCTGCACGTCCCGGCTGATTCTGCCCGCTACCCAGACGTCCACGAAGCCGATCAGGAAATGGAAAAGCATCATCAGCACCTGGGGCCAGGCAAGCAGCCAGATGGTCCTGGTGGGTGACGCCTTGGGATCGAAGGGGAGCGACGGCTTGGGAGGCGTTGCGGCAATTCCGCCCTTTCCCTGGTTCAGCAAGAGAGTACTTCCTTTTTGCGATAGGCCATGGCTTGGAACGTGGCCACCAGATTGTCCGATGCATCGCGCACCTCGACAAGATAGCTGGCCAATCTCCGGCTCCGGGAAACTTCTTTCGCCGTGGCCGTAAGAGTCCCGGAGGAGACGGAATGGTGAAAATGAATCCCGGCCTGCACGCCCACCGCCACGCTGCCGTGGGAATTGGACGCCGCGGCAAAGGCCAGATCCGCAAGGGCAAACAAGGTCGCGCCATGGGCCATGCCCAGACTGTTCGTGTGCTCCTCGGCCAGTTCCATTCGAGCGGTGGCCGTGCCGAGGCCGACGGCAACGATCTCTATCCCGAGATGTCGTGCCAGCCGATCATTGTCATTGATATAACTTTGAATCTTTTCCACTGTGCATCTCGCTCACAGACAGTTGTTCCGGGTCACCCCGCAGCCGAGGGCTTTCATTGCTCGGTACCTACACCATTTTCAACAAAACGAATCCGCCCACCAGCAGCAAGGCGAAGACGATCGCGAGCAGATTGAAGTACTTGTCGATGAACAAGGTGATCTGCGCTCCGAATTTCCAGATCAGCCAAGCCACGAGAAAGAAGCGGGCTGAACGGCCGACCAGAGAGGCCAGAATGAAGGGGACAAGGGAAATGTCGAAAGCCCCCCCGGCAATGGTAAAGACCTTGAACGGCAACGGCGTGAAACCGGCCGTGAAGACGATCCAGAAATTCCATTGCTCGAACAGCCCCTGAACCATGTTGAATTTGTCCACGGTGAAGCCCGGCACTGTGTCGAAAAAAAACTGGGCCAGAGCAGTAAACTCGCCACTGATGGTCCACCAGGAAAAGTAGCCGATGCCGTAGCCGAGAAGCGCGCCGGAGACCGAAGCAATGGAACAGACCGCGGCAAAACGGAAGGCATTTTCCCTTGCTCCGAGTATGAGGGCTATCAGCAGCGGATCCGGCGGTATGGGAAAAAAAGAGGATTCAAAAAACGCGAGCACGAAAAGGGCCGCCGTTCCATAAGGAGTGGCGGCCCAACTCAAGACCCAATCATAAAGCCTGCGCAAGATGTTCACGGCAAATCAACTCCCGGGACGAATGCAACCGGATCACATTCGGTCTGTTAATGTTGAAGACAACTGATGAAAAGGGTTTACTCCAAACTACAGAAGCGGACTGAAGACCTTGGCAATGGCCTCCAGGAGCCTGCGGTGAAACGGCCTGCGGGCCCAGGTTGCCGGATCGACCTTGTGCGAACGGGAGCGGTAATCGCTTTGCAGTTGGCGCACGGTATAAAGAAATTCCTGATCAAAGAGAAACAGAACGACTTCCAGATTCAGATAGAAGGAACGAATGTCGAAATTTGCCGAACCGATCATGGCCATGGTGTCGTCCACGCGCAGCAGTTTGGCATGGAGCATGCCCTCATGAAACAGGTACACGTTTGCGCCGTGTTCCATCAGGATGCCGCAATAGTGATAACTGGCCAAGTCCACCAGGGGATGGTCGCTGCGCTGGGGCAGGATCAGATCCACCTCGACCCCTCTGCTCACCGCCAGTCGCATTGCCGTGAGCAGGCCTTCGTTGGGGATGAAATACGGTGAAGTGATCACCACCTTGCGTTGCGCGAAATTGATAGCCAGGATCAGCAAATCCTGAAATCCTTCGGTGGGCTTGTCCGGTCCCGTAGGCACGACCTGCAAAGCCACCTCTCCTTCTTGCGTTGCGGCGGGATAGAGCGTCATGCAATCCAGGGCTTCCCCGGTTTCCAGATACCAATCCTCCAGAAATACGGCCTGCAATTGCCGAGCGCTGGGTCCCTCGATGCGTACCATCACGTCGTGCCAGGCTCCGGCCTTGCGGTGCCCGAAAACCGGTTCCACGATATTTTGGGAACCGGTATAGGCAATGCTTCCGTCGATCACCGCCAGCTTGCGATGATTACGGATATCCAGTCGCGCCAGGCGCATCCTGAGCGGGTTGGCGGACAAGCCGGCCACCACCTGCACGCCGTGCAGTTGGAGTATCGCCCCAAGACCGCTGAACATCCCTCGGGATCCGACCATGTCCGCCAGAACGCGGCAGCGCACTCCCCGGCCGGCGGCCCGAACCAGAGCGTCGCCGACAATCCTGCCCATGGCGTCGTCGCGAAAAATATAGAAAAGCAGGTGAACATGATGTTTGGCCTGATCGATGTCCTGGACCAGACGCCGCACCACGTCATCGATGTCCGCCAACAGCATGACCTTGTTGCCGCCCAGCAGGGGCATGCCCCCATGGTGTTCGGCCTGTTGGAGCAGAATTTCGTAATCCTGGCGAACCCGGACGTTGTCGAATTCCGGCAGACTGGCATGGAGCCGGTGGATGTTGTCAAAGGCCTTATGCCGCTTCATGCGACGCCGCACCCGCAAAAAACCGATGCTCTGCTCCCCCAGAAGCAGATATGTGATGAGGCCCAGCCAGGGCATCACGAAAATAACGGCCAGCCATGCCAGGCAGGTTGCCGAATTCTTTTGTCGCATGGCCACCACGGGAATCATGACCAACCGGATGACCCAGCCGCTCAAGTTCAGGAACAGGGAAAACTCAACCAGGAACATCTCAACCTCCCTGCCCCGATAAGATTCGGCTTTGTTCGAACAGCCATGAAGCCTGCCGTGACATCCGCCCCATCGCGCACACCTCCATCATCAGCATTCCCGTCTCCTCACGTCGGTTTTAGGCTGCATCCCTCACATTGTCAGACCTCGAACGTCACCCTATGCCACTCTCATGCGATGCCCGGAGCGCGTTGATGTTGATGTTGTCTCCAAAATTCAATCGGGCCTGACTGTTGCTGACCTGCGATCAACTTTTTTCTGAGTGCGTACGTACCCGAAAGTATAGCAAAAAAAAGTATCCTTCCGCCATGGCAAAAAAATATACACCATAACATATTAAAAAAACTTGGAATACTATTTAATTCAACCTTAAAGATGATTTACATGTTCTTCAAAATAGATCACATGAAATTATTTATGATCTTAACCGGCAGGTGACTTATACTCATCCCGAATTTCGGAACCCGCTTGCGGTTTATACGCTCCATGGCGAACCTCAGCCAGGCCGAACTCGCCCGAAGCATCGGCGTGTCCACGCAACACGTCAGCCGGATCGAACTGGGGCAGGTTTCGCCGTCGTTTTCCCTGCTCTCCACCTTGTGCGACGTCCTGCAAATCGCTCCGGTGAACTTTTTCCTTTTCCCGGCTGGAGACGACCTCCTCAACCCCGCCCATCCGGACACCAAGCCATCCCGGCCCAACCGCAGGAATCTTCTGGCATGGACGGGTTTCTGGAAAATCGACCTTCCTGAACAGAAATTCACCTGGTCGAACTCTCTCTTCATTCTCATGGGCTATACTCCCTACTCGGTCAAACCAACCCTGCGCCGCTTCAGCGGCCATGTCCTTCCGGAGGACCGGGGCCTTTTCATGGAACGATTCGATGAAATCCTGCAAGGCCTCCCGGCACAGGATCTTTTCTTCCGGTTCCGCCGCCGGCAGGGCGGGATTCGGCAGGCCCTGCTCCGTGTCGACGACCTGCAGCCCCGGACGTCTTCGCACCGGGAGATCTGCGCCTGCATTCTGGACATTACAGAATGGCACGTTCTGGAAAATGCCCTGCTTCAGAACAAACTCCAACTGGAGGAACATGTTCGGGACAGGAACCTGGAACTGTCCCTGGCCATCGAGGAATACCGCAAGGAACTCGACCAGCACAAAAAGGTGGAACAGGAACTTCGCATCACCGCCCGTTCGGCTGCCGTCATTCGTGAGGCACAACGCGTTTCCCGACTCGGGATCTGGGAATGGGACGGCTACAATACGGAGATCAAGGCCTGCGACCTGTTTCACCAGATTCTGGATCTGGACCCGGCTCCGGAATCCGAACCGGAACCCCGAGTTTCACCGACGCCCCCCCTCGGGGTCCGAACCGTTCCAGTCCTGCGGTTTCAGGCGGCCTTTTCCGCACGGGAATGGGACCGCCTGCGCGAGACCATCCGGAAAAGCATGGCCATTCATGCCCCGTTTGAGCTGGAGCTTGAAGTCGTCCGGCAGGACGAGGAACGCGGATATGTTCTGGTCCAGGGCTCCCCAGGCGGCCATGAGCACGGAAAGACGGTTTTCATCGGCACCCTCAGAGATATGACGGAAATCATGCAACGCGAGCAAGGCCTGCGCGAAAAGATTTCCGAACTGGATACGTTTTTCAGCACTGCCATGGACCTGCTCTGTATTGTCTCCACAGAAGGCTATTTCCAGTTGCTGAACCCGGAGTGGGAACTGGTTCTTGGTTATCCGCTCAAGGAAATCACCGGAAGGCGATTGCTCGATTTCGTCCATCCCGAAGACCGGACGGCGACCAGTCTGGCCATGCGGGATCTGCTGGCGGACATCAAGCTCACAAACTTTGTGAACCGAATCCAGACCAGGGACGGTGGGGTTCGATGGCTGGAATGGCGGGCCTGCCTGGCAAACGGATTGATTCATGCCGCCGCAAGGGATGTGACGGAGGTCAAGCTGGCCCAGGCCGAATTCGCCGCCGCCAAGCAGGCCGCGGAAGCGGCCAACAAGGCCAAGAGTGATTTTCTGGCCCACATGAGCCATGAAATCCGCACCCCGCTGTCCGGGATCATGGGCACGCTGGAGATGCTCATGGACAGCGCCGACGACCGCTCCCGCGACCACATGCGCATGGTCATGGACGCAGCCCATTCCCTGGTCGGCATCATCAACGACATTCTTGACCTCTCCAAAGTCGAGGCGGGCAAACTGGAGCTGAGCATCGTCCCCGTGGACATCAGACAGCTCATCCGTTCCTGCCTGGACATCTACGAACTGGAGGTCCGGAAAAAAGGGCTAAAGCTGGAATCGCGAATTGCCGATACAGTACCTGTTTGGATACAGGCCGACGAATTGCGACTGTCCCAGATCCTGCGCAACCTTGTCAGCAATGCGGTCAAGTTCACGGAACAGGGAGCCCTGAGTGTTGAAGTCGAGGTTGACGAACCAACCGGCGATCGGCCCATGTTGCGCCTTCAGGTGTCGGATACCGGACCAGGAATTGATCCGGAGTTCCTGCCGCGCATTTTCGACGCCTTTGCCCAGGCCGGGTCCACCCGGGCCAAGGGACACAAGGGAACGGGCCTTGGAATGCCCATCAGCAAGAACCTGGCTGAAATGATGGGCGGAACAATCCAAGTCGCCAACAATCCCGCAGCCGGATGCACCTTCACAATTCAACTGCCCTTCTCCGTTGCTGAAGATTCCCTCAAGGCGTCGACCTCGAAGATGGAACGCCCGGAGCGGAAGTCCGGCCCCAGGAAAACGGACAACGGCGCAGCCGGACTGCCCCCGCTGCGCATTCTGCTGGTGGAAGACACGGAAACCGTGCAAATTTTCATGCGTTACATCCTGGAAAAGGCCGGCCATTTCGTGCAAACCGCGAGCAATGGAATGGAAGCGTTGGATTTGATGGCTGAAGCACCGGTGCAAACTCCCTTTGACGTGATTTTGATGGACGTTCGAATGCCGGTTCTGGATGGAGTGGAGACAACCCGGCGCATACGGCGTCTGGAAAGTTCGGCAGCGGGAAACAGTTTCCGGAGACGCATTCCCATAATCGCCCTGACGGCGCATGCCATGGCCGAAGATCACCAGACTTGCATAGACGCGGGAATGGATGCGGTGGTGATCAAACCACTGAACCGGGACTCCTTTTTTCAAATACTCGAGGACGTCGTAACCAGATCCGAAGCCGAGGCGAACTTCGAATACAATCTTGAGCCAGGATCTGCCACGGCGAAACCCACGCCGAATCCATCCGCTCTACCCATGGTGAACGAGGTTCTCGGCATCAGCCAATGTGACGGAGATGCGGCGCTTTGGTATGAGCTGCTGCATCGATTCATCCACACGGAAGCTCCCAACTTTCGTATCGCGTTACAAAACGAGTTCAATAATATCAATTTTGAGGAGCTGTCCTGCGTTGCCCACAAAATTAAAGGAATCGCAGCAATGCTGCATCTGCCCCGCTTGCTTCGAGATGCCGCGACGCTGGAACAAATGGCCCGGAAACGCAAAGCGACACTCGCCGCGGACGGCATCAAGAACGTTTTACATTCTATTGCCGAAATCGAAGACTACGTATATGTCAACCATATCAACACCTGACAGCATTATTGACGCATACTTGCCGCTCCAAGGATGCACTTCAACTGATATGTAATATTAATCTGCATTGATTATCGAATTCTCTGGAATATTTCGAATGCAGTAATTCGGAAAAAAGAACCAACGTTGAGGTGCAAATACTGATCCTGGTTTTCCGGTCTCCCGTTTTTTGCCAATTGCCTTCTGTCAAGTGCGGATCATTTTCGCACCCGACACTGATATAACGAACGAACAACAGCCAACCAATGTAAGCATGAGGGGAGGAAGCAATGAAGAACATTCGGCTCGGGGTTAAACTTGTCGGCGGATTTGCCATAGTGGCATTGATCGTTTTTATCGTGGGCGCTTTCGGATGGTGGGGCGCGAAGAATCTGACGGGTCATATCGAGGAGGTGGGCACGGTCCAGTTACCCAGCATCCAGACCCTAATGAACATCGAAAAGGAATATGAATCCCTGCGCGTGGCCCAGCGCACACTGCTGGTGCCGGGATTGGCCCCGGCGGATATGCAGCGGCAGTTCGACATCCTGATCCGCCAGCGCGGCGACATCGCGAAACTACGCGAGGAATTCGAAGCGCTCCCAGCCACGGCCGAGGAAACGGCCTTGTGGCGCCAGACAACGACTGCACTGGATGCCTGGCGGACAGTCAACGACCGCTTCGTCGAAATGGCCAGGGAGTTGCAACGCACCGGCATCAGCAATCCGGCCAACCTGCGGGCGAACCTGCAGCAGTTTCGCGGTGACCACTATGCCTTAATAAGTAATGTGAATGCGCTGATCACCCGCGGGGTGCAGTTCGACGGCGGGGACGATCCCACAGCCTGCAACTTCGGCCGCTGGCTGGCCAACTTCCGCACCGAAAACCCCCGTCTGCTGGAAATCCTGCGGCGCATGCCCGCAACGCACAACCCGTTTCACAGCTCCATCGGGAACATCAAGCAAACGATCCGCGCAGGCGACATCGAGACCGCCAACCAAATCCTGGCCAATGAGACCATACCCATGGCCGACGAAACATTTGCCCGCTTCTACGAGCTGATCGCCATCGCCCAGGAAGCGGAATCCATTTTTGACAACATGACCCAGACGGCCATGGTCGAAGTGCGGGAGCGGCAAGCGGAAGCCCTCAGGCTGCTGACCCAGGTCCTGGAGTTAAACGAACGCTCCACCGAAGAGTCTGTATCCGCTGCCCAGACTGATGCGGCCCAGGCCCAGGTCGTGGCCATCGCCGGCATTATCATCGGAGTCATCCTGGCACTGGCTCTGGGCATCATCTTGACCCGGGCCATCACTAACCCGGTTTCCAGGGGCGTACGCTTCTCCGAAGACCTTTCCGCGGGTGAACTGGACGCGCATTTGGAAGTTGATCAGAAGGACGAGATCGGCGTTCTGGGTAAGGCCATGCAGGAAATGCAGACAAAACTGCGTCAGATCGTCGGCGAGGTGAAATCGGCCTCGGAAAATGTGGCCTCCGGCAGCGAGGAGTTGTCCGCCTCCGCGGAACAGATGTCCCAGGGCGCCACGGAGCAGGCCGCGGCCGTGGAGGAAGTTTCTTCCAGCATGGAGCAGATGACAGCCAACATTCGCCAGAACGCGGACAACGCAGCCCAGACGGAAAAGATCGCCCTGAAGGCGGCCCAGGATGCTCAGGAAGGCGGCAAGGCCGTGTCCCAGACCGTGACGGCCATGAAACAGATCGCCGAAAAGATTTCCATTATCGAGGAAATCGCCCGCCAGACCAATCTCCTGGCCCTAAACGCGGCCATCGAGGCGGCTCGGGCCGGGGACGCGGGCAAGGGCTTTGCCGTGGTGGCCGCAGAAGTGCGCAAGCTGGCTGAGCGCAGCGGTTCCGCGGCCTCGGAAATCAGCGAGCTGTCCGCATCCAGCGTAGAGGTGGCGGAGCAGGCCGGAGAGATGCTGGTCAAGATCGTGCCGGACATCCAGCGAACGGCCGAACTGATCCAGGAAATCAACGCCGCCAGCCGGGAGCAGAGCATCGGCGTGGAGCAGATCAACAAGGCCATCCAGCAACTGGATCAGGTCATCCAGCAGAACGCCTCGGCCGCCGAGGAAATGGCCTCCACGTCCGAGGAACTTTCCAGCCAGGCCGAGGAACTCCAGGCCACCATGGCTTTCTTCAAGATGGGCGGCGATTCCGGGGTTGCCTCCCGCCGCATCCAGAAACCGCGCAGGACCGGAAACATGCTCGCCGGCTCACGTGCGGCGATTGCGGCCAAGCCCGCAAAACCGGCCAAGTCCCAGGGATTTGCCTTGGATATGGGCAAGGAAGACGACGAATTCGAGAAGTTCTAGAAGTTCAGGGACCTTCTCGCACAAACGGAATTCGGGGGCGGTTCACGCCAACCTTCGCGTCGGAGACGGCGTGAACCGCCCCCGCACATTCCGGGATCGTTGAAAACCGCTACCGCTGCACCCTAAAGCCGGAGAGGCAACATGAATGAAAAATTCAGTACGACGTTGAACCAGTACCTGACCTTCACCCTGGACAAGGAACTCTATGCCATGGACATCGCCAAGGTCCGGGAGGTTCTGGAATACACGGACATCACGCGGGTCCCGCGCACGCCGGATTTTCTGCGGGGGGTAATTAATGTCCGGGGCCGAGCCGTGCCCGTGGTGGACATGCGGCTCAAGTTCGGCATGACCAGAACCGAAGAGACCGTGAATACCTGCATCATCATCGTGGAAGTGGATGTGGACGGCGAAAACACCATCCTGGGCGCTCTGGCCGACTCGGTCCAGGAAGTCTTCGACCTGGAACCGGATCAGATAGAACCGGCCCCCCGCCTGGGCACCCGCATCAAGACCGAATTCATCGAGGGCATGGGTAAGAACGGGGAGCAATTCATCATCATCCTGAACATCGACAAGATCTTTTCCGCCGAGGAACTGGCCATCGTCAAGGACGTGGAGGAAACGGCCTGATTCTTCCACCATCCGCATCAAAGCCATCGCGGGCGAAGCATTCATGCTTCGCCCGCTTCTCACGATCCTACTTCACGTAAATCTTCACCAGATTGGTGGCCGTGCGCTCCTGACGGGGTTTGGGCTGTCCCGCGGTGATCACCACAGCCTCGCCGGTGGCGAATTCCCGGCAGCTGTCCACGAAATATTCCGTCCTGTCCAGGTGATCCGAAAGCTGTTCCTTGACCGGGTACGGCAGCACTCCTTTGGAAAAGTTCAGAAACTGACGGACCAGGGGGTCTGTGCTCAGGGCATACAAGGGCTGCTCGGGCCGGCAGGCACTGAGATGGCGGATGGTGGCTCCGGACATGCTGTGGGCCACCAGAGCCCGGACGTTGGCCTTCTCCGCCAACAGACAGGCGGCATAGGCCAGAAACCAGGCCGGATCGCTCTGATCCCTGGGAGCAATCGGCCCCGGATTGTGCCGGGCGGCAAATTTCTCCGCTTCGTTTCCTATCTGGATCATCTGCTGCACTGTTGCCAAGGGATAATTACCAATGGCCGATTCTTCGGACAGCATCACGCAATCCGTTCCATCCAGGATGGCATTGGCCACGTCCGTGATCTCGGCCCGGGTCGGCACGGGATTCTCCACCATGGACAACAGCATCTGGGTGGCCACGATCACCGGTTTTCCCGCCTGATTGCAGGCCTTAATGATCTCTTTCTGCAGCCCGGGCAGAGAAGCCAGGGGACATTCCAGCCCCAAATCGCCCCTGGCGACCATGATCCCGTCCGCCAGCTTGAGGATTTCCTGCAGGTTCTCCACGGCGTTCAGGCGCTCCAACTTGGCGATCACCGGCACCCGGTGTCCGAGGCGTTCCATTTCGTTGATCAGAGATTCAACGTCCTGGGCATTCTGCACGAATGACAGGGCTACGACATTTACGCCCAGTTCCAGTCCATAGGCCAGGTCCTGACGGTCCTTCGGAGTGAAAGCGGGCAGCGGGCTGACCTTGCCGGGAAAGGCCACGCCTTTCTTCGACGCAAGCAAACCGGAATTGTGCGCCTTGAGCCGCACGGCATGGGCATCGATCTTCTCCGTCACGTGAAATTGCAACCCGCCGTCGCTGAGGGTTACGGTATCTCCGGCCGCGAGCACCTCCAGCATCTCCGGATGGTCCAAATCGATCCAGCGCGCATTTTCTTCTTTCAGACTGGACTCATAATCATTTTTCCTTCCGGGAAGCCCCATGATCAATTGGTCGTCCTTGTAGACATCCCAGGGCGCCTCCGGGATTTCGCCGATCCGGATCTTGGGGCCGGAAAGGTCCTGCATCAGGCTTAACGAGAGATCCAGTTCCGCTTCCAGCGCCTTGAGCCGACCGATCACCTTTTCAAAATAGGCCCGGTCCCCATGGGAGGAATTGAGCCGGAAAATCCGCACCCCCTGCTCGACCATCTTGCGCAACATATCTTCGCTGTCGATGGCCGGACCGACAGTGACCACAATTTTCGTCTTCATGGAACACCCTCCTGATTGTTACTTCCAAGGTTATTCATCCCCGTTTCCAAACAGATCGTCGATACGATCCTCAAGCTCTCGCAGCTTCTGCGCATCCGCGATGCTTTCATCCAGAACATGCACGCTCACCGTGTCGTATTGCAGGTCAACGCCAGCCGTACCGGGCAACAGACTGACCACCCACACAAAGAAAACCCGAGCCGGTTCCGATTCCAGTCTCAAGATATGAGTAATCACCACAGGCTTCAGGTCCATCCGCGGCCGCAGGGCTCTGTAGGCCACATCCAGGCCGCCCAGAAGGGATTGATGTAAAAAATACGGCCCGAAACGAATCAGGGCGCTGAAACGCCAGTTCCATGCGCCCGGAGGAATCATGCGCAGACTCAGAACCGAAGCCGACAAAATAGCAATGATCCCCAATCCGGAAAGCGGCGAACCGCCCTGGGTGAGCACCCACCAGAGCAGACCAAAGACGGCGACCCTGAAAAGCAAGGTCCGAGGGTCCATGAACCGGGAACGTTTCTCATTCCTTCCATGCGGCAAAGTCACATCATCCCCCACCATGCCAGCACCGTAAAGCCCAGCAGCAAGGCCACAAAAAGCAGGCCCACCGTATGCCAGTACAGAAGCCGTCGTTCCAGCATGTCCGGGATCGTGCGCATCCACTGGCTCTGCAGCAGTCGGTCCGACCAGGTCACCAGGTTGATCGAACCGCAGGAGGGATCGCACAGCGGACCGGCCCGCCATGCCCGGAGCACACGAACCAGGGCGCTGTCCGTCGCGGCCAGGACCAGATCGTCCAGCCCACGCCTTTCCACGCCGCCCTTGTTCAAGCGCACGAATGCCGCCGCGGCCGTCATGCCCAGCGCGATGGGCCATATACCATCCCAGATGCTCAACCAGCTTACCGTGAATGCGGCCGGGCCCTCCGGAAATGCCGTGTTCAGAAGAGGCGCCGCGATCAACAGCAACACGGCCACGGCCCCCCATGAACCCAGCATCCCGATTCCAGCGGATTTTCCGCCTTGGGCCATGGTTTCCCGAACCCGCCAGACCAGAACCGCCAGCAGGAGCATCGTTCCCACCGCGGTCACGAAAAGCATGGCCGTAAAATACCCGCTCCAGGCTTGCGGCAGATAGCCCACGCCCTCCTTCAGGGACTGCTTGACCAGGGACCCGCCGGTAAACGGCAGCCCCGCCAGAATAAGCCCGGCCAGCGTCAAGCCCGCCAGGACCACGGGCGCCTGCCGTGAGCTTCGGGCGGTGGACTTGGCCACGCCGACCCCCAGAAAAAGCGAGGCCTTGGCCAGCCCATGGACCAGGACAAAGAGCAGCAACCCGGAAATCAACGACTCGGCTTCGGAAGCGCCGGGCAACAAGGCAAAGCCGAAAGCCATGGTCATCAGCCCCATCTGGCTCACGCTGGAATAGGCCAGAATGGTTTTCGGATCATGCCGGGTCAATCCGGACGCCACGCCGTACACCGCCGCGATCAGGCCCAGCAATGCCAGGGTCATGCCCCAATGACTCAACCCCGCGCCAAGGGGAAAGAACTGCATCCAGCCCAGCAGTCCGGCCTTGATCATCACCCCGCTGAGCACGGCACTGGCCGCGGTGGGCGCTGCGGGATGGGCCAGGGGCAGCCAGATGTGCAGCCCGATGATCCCGGCCTTGATGCCGAAGCCGATGAAGACCAAGGTAAAAATCAGCCCTGCGTGATCATGGGCTGCCAGATTCGCGGAAATATCGCCGAAAAGAAGGCTCTGTCCGGCAACTCCGGCATAATATAATCCCGAGGCCAGAATCACTTCACCGATTACGGCCATGGTCAGATAGACCCGTCCGGCATACAGGGCCGTGGGAGTCCGGTCATGAATGATCAGTCCATAGGCGGCAAAGCTCATTAAGGCAAAGAAAACATAAAAGGAAGCCAGGTCCTGGGCCACGGTCAACCCCAGATTGCCGCACAGAGTCAGCAGGAAAAACAACGCGAAGCGGACTTGTTGCGAGCCGCTCCCGGCTGAGGATCCGGCAAAGACTCCGGCCGCCGTCCAGAGCAGAGCGGCGAGGAGCAGAAACACCTGTCCGTACGGACCAAAATGCAGGGACGTTCCCAGAAACAAGGCCGGTAAAAAGCCGGGGTCCATGCCGCCGCCCCAGAACGCCAATGCCAGCGCGGGCAAAGGAGCGATCCACACCCCATGGCGGGCAATCATCCCGCGAATGGGTGCAATGCCGAGCAAGAGAGCCAGGACCAACGGAAAAAGCACCGCAACGAGCCAGATCACGGCTGGTCCCCCCTGCCGACGACAATTTGCTGCGCCACGCCCAGAGGGCTCCATTCCCAACCGGCAAAAACCCCAGCTCCAAGAGACATCAGGGCCGTGATCAGGGTCGGGACAAGGAGCAGCCAGGGCGCTTCCATGCCGGCCCACGGTTTCCGGGCAGGATCTCGAACCGTTTTCACATCACCGTCCGTGCCTTCATCCGTATCCGGGGCGACAAACCAGGCCCGATGCAGGATGGGCAGAAAATAGGCGGCATTGAGCAGGCTGCTGACCACCAGAATCAGGACTACCCAGTCCTGGCCGGCCTGAATCCCGCCCTGTGCCAGGTACCACTTGCTGACAAAGCCGGCCATGGGCGGCACGCCGATCATTCCCAGGCTGGCGATGGTGAACATGGCCATGGTCAGGGGCATGGTCCGGCCCAGACCGTTCATCTGGTCGATCCGGCTGATGCCCCGGGATTCTTTAAAGATGCCGGCGCAGAAGAACAGGGTGATCTTCATGATTCCCTGGTGCACGAGATGGGCGAGTCCGCCCACCGTGGCCAGCGGCCCCGCCACCA
The DNA here is from genome assembly GCF_900104215.1 of Desulfonatronum thiosulfatophilum. NCBI lineage: Bacteria > Pseudomonadati > Thermodesulfobacteriota > Desulfovibrionia > Desulfovibrionales > Desulfonatronaceae > Desulfonatronum > Desulfonatronum thiosulfatophilum. Next base: position 58,787 of record NZ_FMXO01000020.1, read on the forward strand.
CCGCTCCCAGGGCGATGTAGGAAACCTGGCTGACCGTGGAATAGGCCAGCCGCCGTTTGAGGTCGTTCTGCATCAGGGCCCGCACGGACCCGAAAATAATCGTGGCCGCCACCACCATGGCCAAGGGGTCGAGCACCTGCAATTGGGCCGCGAAATCCTTGCCGTACACGTCCTGGACCACGCGGAGCACCCCGAAAGCGCCTGCCTTGACCACGGCCACGGCATGGAGCAGCGCGCTCACCGGCGCGGGCGCGACCATGGCCTCGGGCAGCCAGCCGTGCAGCGGAACAAAGGCGGTTTTCACCGCCAAGCCGATGATCAGCAGCACGAAAATGACCCGCAGGTGCCATGGGCCGATATGCTCCATGGCCGACAATGTGCCGCCGGAAACGAAATCCAGGGGACCGGCAAGCAGCTGCAACCAGACCACGCCGATGAACAGCAGGGCACCGGCGCTCATGGCGTACCAGAGATAGGTTCTTCCCGCTGCCAGAGCCTGGGGCGTGCCCTGGTGGACCACCAGGGGATAGGTGACCAGGGTCAGGAATTCGTAGAAAATGAAAAAAGTGATCAGGTTGCCGGCCAGGGCCACCCCGGTGGAGGCGGTCACGCAAAGGCTGAAAAAGCCGAAGAAGCGGCTCCGGTTGCGCGAGCCTTCCAGATAGCCCACGGCATAGAGGGTGGTCAGGAACCAGAGATTGCTGGACAGGGAGACAAAGGCCAGGGACAGCAGATCCACCTGAAGCAAAAAATCGAAATCCAATCCCATGGTGAAGCGAACTTCGTACACTTCTTCATGGACCAGCACCCCCCAGGCCATCACGAAGACCGCCACGACCTTCACCGTGGCGCCGGCCATGTTCAGGGTCGTGCGCCACCCAGAACGTTCCCCCGGCAGCAGGAAAATGATCAACCCGGTGAACAGGGAGCTGCACAGAACGATCAACGGCAGCCAGGAGGTCATGGTCATGGACGCCCTCCAGGAATATCCGGAAAGGCCATATCAACACCCTGAGGCAGCATGGCGATCACCTCCTCCGCCCGAAAGCCGAACAAGGCGCAGAGCACGGCCAGGGTCAGGGCGACCAGGGTCATGACCATGGGCACGGGCTTGAGATCCATGGGGCGGCTCGTGGAGGGAACGAAGGTGAAGGACAGAATCTTGAAGACGTAGGACGCGGTGAGCAGTCCGCCCAGGGCGATGACCACGACCCACCACCATTGCCCGCTGGCCAGGGAAGCCTTGAGAAGCATCCACTTGGCCACGAAGCCGGCGCTGGGCGGCAACCCCATCAGACTGACCCCGGCCACGGCCAAGGTAAAGGTGATCACCGGCAATCGACCGGCAATATCACGCATGGCCCGCAGATCGTCCGTGCCCATGGCCAGCACCAGGCAGCCCGCGGCCAGGAACAGGGCCGCCTTGGCCAGACCGTGGGAAAAGACGTGAAACATCATGCCGGTCCAGGCTATGGAAGCCCAGGCCTCGCTTCCGTGGGTCCCCCCCGGGATGAGAGCGAAAAGCAAGAACAGATATCCCAGTTGCCCCACCGTGGAATAGGCGATGAGCATTTTCAAGCTCGTCTGGCGCACGGCCTGCAGGGATCCCCAAAGCACGGCCACGGCTCCCATCAGGCCGATCAACTGGCCGGTGGCAGGAACGAGAATCTCCGGAAAAATCACGAACCAGATCCGCAGGAGCAAAAAAAAAGCTGCCTTGGTCACCATTGCCGACAAAATGGCGCTTACCGGTGCCGGTGCGCTGGAATGAGCCGGAGGCAGCCAGAAGTGAAAGGGCAGCAACGCCCCCTTGATCAGCAGACCGAAGGTCATCAGCCCGAATGCCGCAAGTACGGGCAAGGAAGGTGTCATGGTCTCGGCGAGGAGAAAGAAATCGAGGCGGCCGATCTGGGCATACAGCAGAGCCACGCCCAGCAGGTACATCAGGGAGGCGAACATGGTGGCCAGCAGGTAACGCAATCCGGCCGTCAGCGAAGCCCTGGTGCCGGAAAGCACGGTCAGCCCCACGGCCGCGATGCCGACAATCTCCAGCAGAACATAGGCGTTGAAGATGTCGGAACTGAGATAGAGACCGTTCAGCCCTCCCCAGAGCAGCAGCCATATCGGCCAGAAGTACGGCCGCATCCGTCCCTGACCATGACGTCGGTCAGGGTGATCCGGAGAGTCATGACCGAAGAAGCTCATTGCATACACCCCGACCAGCACTCCGACCATGGCCGTGAGGAGCATGAACAACGCTCCGATGCCGTCCAGATACAACCCGATGCCCAGGGGCGCGGCCCATCCTCCCAGTTCAACCCGGACGAATCCGTGTTCCCAGACACTCATCACCAGGTTGATGCACACGCCGAACACGGCCAGGGAAGCCGCCAAACCCGCCCAGGCGACGGCCCGCCCCCGAAGCAGCAGGCAAACCATCGCCCCGAGAAAAGGAGTCCAGATCGCCCAGACCAGGTGCGTCATGGCTCGTCCCCGTCCCGGTCGGAGCGCCCTGACGGTGCGTCATCCTCGGGGCGATGGATCCGCCGCACCAGGGCCAGGGCGAGGCCGGTGGCGCTGATGGCCACGACGATTCCCGTGAGCACCATGGCCTGCGGCACGGGGTCGGCGAACTTCCCCTGGTTGCGATAGGCCGTGCTGATCAACAGCAGAAACACGCCGCCGGCAATGACGTTCAGGGCCATGATCTGGCGCAACAGATGCCGCCGGACGATCAATCCGTACAGCCCCATTCCCACCAGGAGGACGGCAACGACGGAGTAAAGGAGAAACGTGGTCATTGCATGCCGGATTCCTGTGTTTGGTTCAGTAACTCCCATCTGGATTCCCGCCTTCGCGGGAATGACAAGCTAGATACAGTGTGCCATTCCCAAGTCATTCCCGCGAAGGCGGGAATCCAGGTCATGCTTGCCACGAATTCTTGAGCAAGTACGCTTCCCGCCATCGACCGAGTCCGCCGCCATTTGCTCTCCAGCCGAAATCTATTGCATTGCGGCCTCGTCACGGCTTTCTGCGTTGCGTTTGTCCCTGCCCCCGGACAAGACGTGAACCACCAGGGACGCCAGGGTCACGCCGATGGAAACCGTGGCCGCGGATTCCAGGACAAGAATGAGCGGTTTGGCCCATTGTATCGGGAACTCCAGGGGCTGAAGCCGGGGCGCGAAGCTGGTCGCGGCGGCCAGGAGCAGCACCGCGCTGAATCCGACAATCACGAAGGACAGCAAGGCTCCGCGGGAAAGCGTGTTCACGGAAGGCAATCCGGTCAGCCGGAGCAGGACGAGCCCGGCGGCCAGGACAACCCCGGCCTGGAATGCTCCTCCCGGCGAATGCTCGCCCAACCACAGCAGCTGGACCGAAACGAGCAGGACAATCGGCGTCAGCAGGCTGACCAGCCAGCGCAGCACGGGATTGGAGGTCGCCCGGGCCTGCATGCGCAACTCCCGGCGGCCGTACACGGCCAGCACCGCAACCAGGGCCAGGATCAGCACGCCCAGTTCCAGCCAGGTGTCGTACAGCCGAAAATTGAGCAGCACCGCGGTCACCGGATGCTCCACCCCGCTGTCTTGCATGGCCTGCGCCGCCCAATCGGTCAGGCCGCTCTTATCCGCGGGCAACTGCACCACCGTCAGGACCAGCAGCAAGGTCAGCAGGCCGACAAAGCCCGCGGCAAGGAGATAGTGCATTCGACCCGGACATGACGCATCCTGATCCAGGCGGCACGGCAAGGCCTGGGATTGTTCAGAGAACAGATCATGTTCTCCCGGTCGGAACTGGTTCCGGTTATCGTCCATATCGCCATGATTGTGATTGTCATGGCGTTGACTGTCGCGATGTCGGTTCGGCTCGATCCCCTTGAACGTCCCGAAGAGAAGCACCCCGGCCAAACCGGCGCCCACCGCGGCCTCGGCCAGGGCGATGTCCGGGGCCTGCAGGCGAATCCAGGCCAGGGAAAGAAAAAGACCGAAGGAAACGAACAGCACCGTGGCCTGAAACAGATCCGACGCCAGCAGAAGCCGCCGACTGACCATCAGCAGGGCCCCCACCAGGAGCACGTCGAAAATCAGCATCAAGGTCATGTCCGCCCTTCCCTTTTCTTGCGCATGATGCTCTGTCCGATCAGAAAGCAGATGCTCGAACTGGCCGCCAGGGCCAACAGCCAAATCAATATGATTTTCAGGGATTCGCTGAGCGAGTCGCCGGTGAGCACCAGGGCCAGGGCAATCAGGCCCAGACCCAGGTTGTCCGCCTTGGTCAGGGCGTGAATCCGGCTCAGGGAATCCGGAAACCGCAGCAAGCCCACGGTGCCGGCCAGAAAAAAGAAGGCCCCGGCCACGCACAGGCCGCCGGAAAGTATCTGCAGAACGGTTGAGGCCATGTTCTAGTCTCCGCGTGCAGTGCGCCGATCGTCCTTTTCGACGTCGCCGTTGTCGATATCGCCGCGCACGAAAGCCACCACGGCCAGCACGGCCAGCAAGGCGAAGACCAGGGCGGCGTTGCGAATGGCCGGAACATCGAAGGCCGCGGCCAGGAGCAGCAGGATGGCCACGCCCGTGGTGCCGAAGAGTTGCACCGCCACCACCCGGTCCTCCTGTTCCGGACCGCGGAAAACCCGGACCAGTCCGACAAGCATGGTTGCGAGCAGAAAACAGGCAACCCCCAGGTAAAAACTCGGCATCAGCTATTCGCTCCCGTCATTTTTGTCCGTTACTCCGGCTTCTGCTTTCCTTCCTTGTAACCTTGGGAGAATGCGGCCTTGGCCTTTGAAAAACTCTCGGACCAGGTCTCCCAGGATTGCTCAAGTCCCTGTTTCAATCCCTCCCAGGAGGATTCTCCCGCTTCCTGCAATGCCGCGATCTTGTCTTCAACTTCATTGCGTTTGGTGCGCAATTCCTCCAGTCGGCGATGATATTCCAGTTTTGCTTCAGCCTTGACCAGGTCTGCCTGGGCCTCCAGCTTGTCGATCTCGGCATTCCAGACATCAATTTTGGCTTTCAATCCCTGAACATACGCTTCTCTTTTCTCATTCATGCTTCTTCCTTTTCGGCTTTGCCGGAACCTTGTTCCGACGTTAAAATGAAAATAATTATTTAGCCGCGCTTGACCAGTAATGGATCTGCCGCCTCCTGGATCAGTCGTCGGTCTCCTTGCGGAATTCGCGCACTGTATTCACCCAGGTCTCGTTCATTACGTGATAGGCATCCATGAACCCCTTGCGCATCTGTTCCCAGGCGCCTTCGGATGATTGCTTCAGGCTTCCGTACTTCTCAGCCAGGACAACCCGTTGCCGACGCAACTCCCGCATGGCCTGCCGGGAGCGCTCCCGGGCCGATTCGCTCATCTCGTCCCAGTTTTCTTCAATGGTATTCTCCAGGGCTTCCATACGCCGGTCCAATGACTCCAGGGCGGGTTGGGCCTGCTGCACGGCCTTGTCCCGCTGTTCCGAGCCATATTTTCTCAATACATCTCCCAACTCCCGCATCTCTCGGCGCACATCCTCGAACGACGCCTCATCCGGCCCGGCATCGGCCCAGGCGGTTGGAGCAACCAAGGCCAATCCCAAGGCAACCCATAAAAACAATGTCCCACACAAAATTCGTCGCAATCCCATATTAACCCCTCTTTGCAAGGTTCAAACTATCAAACATCGCAATCGAAATCGAAATCGAAATCGAAATCGAAATCGAAATCGAAATCAATTATCAATTCAGGTGTTGCTGCCAAGTCAACATATATCACAACTTATATCGAATAATGCCGTTTCATCCACTTCTGCCCGTAGCACCTCTGTTTCGATTGCGATTGCGATTTCGATAAGAAGTGCGGTTCGAGCGTTGATCAGGCTGGGACGATCATGGTCATCCCACGCGCATCTGGGCCAGGGAGGCAATTGCATCGCCGTCGCTGATGTCCGGCTTGATGTTCAGTTCCAGGGTGGTCACGCCGTTGAGATCGATATAAATGTTCTCGGTTTCATAGTGCATGCCGCTGGGACTGAAGTTCCACTGCTGGCGGACGATGTCCTTGTAGGTTTGCCCGTTGTCCGGGGACCAGCGCAGCACGAATTCGTGGGTGCGCTCCACCTGGGCCTCCTCGAAATGGATCCAGATCCGGCGTATGGTCCGGGGTTCGGCAAACATGATCCGGATGGTCTGTTCACCCGGTTGGCCCGCGCGCCATCCGGATGGATTTCCCGGCAAAAGGGCGTGCTCGATAGGATGATTCGGATCCTCGGAGCTGATTTCCACCTCCGCCGCTGTCTCCAGGTCCATCCAGTCGCCCTCCGGCCCGCTGTCCGCTTCCACATTGGTTGGGACTATTCGTTTCTTCATCAGCTATCACTCCTTTGCCCATTCAAGGGGTTGATTGATTAAACCAGCGTCTTGCCATTCTGAAATATGGAGTCCATCATTCGGTTTCGATGCCCCAAACGTGATCCTCGCTTCTACTCTTTGCGCTTCCCGGACATGGCCTCGCTATAGCCTTTCTTCAAAGCTTCCCAGGAGGTATCGATTCCTTTCCTGAATTCCGCCCATGCCGGTTCACCGGCCTTTTGCAGCGCGGCGATCTTTTCCTCCACCTCCTTGCGCTTGGTGCGCAACATCTTGATCTGATCGGCGTATTCGATCTCCTTTTCCTCCTTGACCAGTCTGGCCTTGGCCGTCAGCCTGTCGATGTCGATATTCCACTCATCGAGTTTCGCCTTCAACATTCGAATATACTCATCCCGCTTATCCAGCACGCCATTACTCCTTTCAAGCAGTTAATTCTAAATTGCGTTCGATTTACAACGTATCCAGTTCATACTCGAAATCGTAATCGTAATCGGAATCGAAATCGCAATCGAAAAACAATAAATCATGAAACTATGCGATTCCGATTTCGATTTCGATTGCGATTTCGAGTACTGACAAATATGCCAAGTTGAACCAAACATCTTGTTCAGCATCGTCCATCACCGATGCCACAATACCGTCATCTTGACCTGCCGACAAAAATAAGTCAATTTGTATGGCATGTTGGCACACAGAGCCACAAACAGTTTGATGGCGCAATATTGCTTCAAACATAACAGTGACGTTAGTCGCGCTGAACGAACAGTATATGTCCCGATTCATCATGCCCCACCAAATGCACGCCTTCCATGGCGACTACCGCCACGTCGGCGTGGAAATGGAGATGGGCGGACTGCAGCTCTCGGAAATCGCCCGGGCCGTAACGGACGTCTTCGGTGGTACGGCGATCTCTAGAAGTTCGTTCGAGATCGACATCGAGAATGCACGGCACGGGTCATTTCGCGTGGAGCTCGACGCCAGCCTGCTCAAGGACCACGAGTACCGGCGCTACCTGGCCCTGATCGGCATCGATCAGGACGACCCTCAAACCCAACACCGCATCGACGATCTCCTCGTCAGGCTGGCCGGAACCGTTGTTCCCAGCGAAGTGATCGCTCCCCCTGTTCGCATCGCGGCTCTGGAGGAAATGGACAACCTGCGGCTTTGCCTGCATCAGGCCGGAGCCAAGGGCACGCGCGCGGCATTGGTCTATGCCTTTGCCGTGCAGTTCAACGTGGAGGCGGCCGAACTGAAGGCCGGTTATCTGCTGGACATTCTGCGGGCCTTTGTTCTGCTGTATGAAAGTGGGTCCACGCAAGAACGAATCGACATCTCGCGCAAGATTCTGCCCTTCATTCGCGCTTTCCCCGGAGACTACGTGCGCGCCATTCTGGCGGAGAACTACAACCCGGACATGACGGAACTGATCCGGGACTACCTGCGGCACAACGCCACGCGCAACCGACCGCTGGACATGCTTCCGCTGTTCGCCCACCTCAACCGTGACCAGGTCATGGCCGCGGATGTGGAAACCCACCTGATCAAACCCCGTCCTACGTTCCACTATCGCCTGCCCAACTGCCGGATCGACGAGCCGGACTGGTCCCTGGCCCAGCCCTGGAACGACTGGGTTCTGGTGGAGCATCTGGCCGCGGACAAGGAGCGACTGCGCGAACACAGCCGGGCATATCTTGAAAATCCCCTGGAGGTGGTTGCGGCAAGGATCGATGACTGGGCGGACAAAGTGAGGAAATGGATAAAAAAATGAACAAAACCCGCCCCCTGATCGGCATTACCGGCCCGGATCATGGCGGCCTGGCCGCCTGGTGGTTCACCCGCTTGGCAGTGTTTCGAGCCGGCGGGCACAGCGTGCGGATCACGCCGCAACGGCCCGCGTCCATCGACCGGCTGGACGGTCTGATTATCGGTGGAGGCGCTGACGTGGCCCCGGATCTGTATGGCGAGGAACTCCTGCCGCCCACGGAGGAAATGGCCGTGGGCGAACGGGGCTGGTTTCGCCGCGCTCTGGCCGTATTGGCCTTCCCGCTCATGTTCCTGGCCCGCCGGCTCCTAACCACCCGCAATCCTGGTTTGAACACGGAGCGTGATGAACTGGAGCAGAACCTGCTCCGAAAGGCCCTGGACCGGAACCTGCCGGTGCTGGGCATCTGTCGGGGAGCGCAACTGATCAACGTGACAGCGGGCGGGAGCCTGCATCAGCATCTGGCGGGATTCTACCAGGAAACGCCGAACATCCGCAGCCTGCTGCCGCGCAAAACCGTTCAGGTGGCAGACGGCTCCCGTCTGGCCCTGATCCTGAAATGCGCCGTTTGCCGCGTCAACGCCCTGCACGACCAGGCCATCGACCGACTTGGCGCCGCCGTGCGCGTGGTCGCTTCGGAAGCCAACGGCGTGGTTCAGGCCGTTGAACTGACCGACAAGGACTTTGTGATCGGGGTCCAGTGGCATCCGGAATACCTGCCCCACCACCGCCGCCACCAGCGCCTGTTCCGGGCCCTGGTGGATAAGGCGAGGCAAAATCCGTCTCCCAACTGATCGAACCCTTTCCCTACCGCACCGTATGCAGAAAATGCAGGTGCTTCTCGTACTGGTCCACCACATCCGTGATGATCTGGTCCTTGGTCCAGCCCATCAGGTCGTAGTCCTGCCCGCCCTCGCTGAGGTGCACTTCCGCCCGATAGAATCGCAGCTGCTCGTCGCGGCGTTTCCTGGTGTCGCGCATGGCGAACGCCGGCGGGCTGTAGATTCGAGGCCGAACGGAGTAGAAGAAATCGATCTCGGCTCCATGGAGCACCTCCAGCCAGACTCGGCCGTCCTCGCCCTCCTCCGCCCGGACCGTGATATTGCGTCGCAGAAATTCGTCCGCAACCTCCAGAAGCGCCGGCTTGGCCGTATTATGAATGAATTCCAGAACCTCGTTCTTGGTGGGATTGTGCAGCAACGCGGCCAGACGCTTCTGCCAGGATATGGGCTTGCCGCCGACCTGGGGCATCAGCACGGCGCTGCGCAGGCTGGTCCGTTTGGCTCCCTCAAGACGCAAGGCCCGCAACAATCCCCAGCACATCAAGAGCATGATCGCCGTGAACGGCAGGGCGCCGGCAATGGAAGCGGTCTGCAACGCGCCCAGTCCGCCTGCCAGCAGCAAGGCCGCGGCCACAAGGCCTTCGCTCAGTGCCCAGAAGATGCGCTGCCAGACCGGAGCGTCCTCTTCCCCGCCCGAGGCGAGCATGTCGATGACCAGGGAACCGGAGTCCGACGAGGTCACGAAGAACGTGACCACCAGGATCGTTGCGATCAGGGACATCAGGGTGGACAGCGGCAGGTGCTCGAAAAACTCGAACAGGGCCATGGTCGTGTCTGCGGCCACGGCTGTGCCCAGTTCGGTGATGCCCTGGACCATGATCATGTGCAGGGCCGTGTTTCCGAAAAACGTCATCCACATGAAAGTGAACCCCACCGGCACCAGCAGTACGCCCAGCACGAATTCCCGGATGGTCCGGCCCCGGGAGACCCGGGCGATGAACATGCCCACGAACGGCGCCCAGGCGATCCACCATCCCCAGTAGAACAGGGTCCAGCCGCCGATCCAGCCCGTGGGTTCGTAGGCGTACATGTTGAACGTCTTGGAGACGATGTCCGAGGCATAGGCCCCGATGTTCTGGGTCAGGGCCTGAAGCAGATAGACCGTGGGGCCGGTGATCAGGACGAACGCCAGCAGGCCCACGGCCAGAATCATGTTCAATTCCGAAATCCGGCGAATGCCGCCGTCCAGTCCAAGGACCACGGATACGGTGGCGATAATGGTTATTCCCGTGATCAGGGCGATCTGCACGCCGATGGTATTGGGAACGCCGAACAGGTATTCCAGGCCGGAATTGACCTGCATGGCGCCGAATCCCAGGGACGTGGCCACGCCGAACATGGTGCCCAGGATGGCGAAGATGTCCACGGCATGACCGATGGGACCATGGATGCGCTCGCCGATCAAAGGATAGAACGCGGAACGGATGGTCAGGGGCAGGTCGTGGCGATAGGAGAAATAGGCCAGGGAAATGGCGATCACCGCATAGATGGCCCAGGCATGAACGCCCCAGTGGAAGAAGGTGATCTTCATGGCCTCCCGGGCCGCCGCCACGGTTGCCGGCTCCCCCACTGGAGGCGTCATGTAATGCATCACCGGCTCGGCAACGCCGAAAAACATCAGGCCGATGCCCATGCCCGCTGAAAAAAGCATGGCGAACCATGAAAGATAGCTGTACCCCGGTTCGCTGTGATCCGGGCCGAGCTTGATCCGTCCGTAGCCGGACAGGGCCAGAAGGACCACGAAGATCAGAAAGACGGCAACGGAGAGCACGTAGAACCAGCCCGCGGCATGAACGATCCACCCTTGCACGCTGCCGAACACCGTCCCGGCCCGTTCCGGAGCAATCATGGCGAAGACGACAAAGAACAGGATCAACCCTGCCGCACCGAAAAAGACCGGCGGATTGATCTGGACTCGGGGCTTTGTTTCGGGAATCTCAGGTGTGGCGTTCATCGGCTTTCCTCCTTGGCTGACGTCGTCCGGTCCGAAACCACCGCTTCCTCCCTGCGGACGATGCCGCGCAGCAGCCTGCCCAGGATGTCCGAACCGGTGATGACGTGCTTTTCCTCCCCCCAATAGAGAATGATGTCCCTGTCCACCACGTCGTCGTCCGGACGTTCGGCATGAACCTTCAGCCTGGGGATGACCGAACCCAGGCTGGTCATGGGGTCGCGCACGATGATGGGCCGATGGCAGTGGACCAGGGGATTGAACTGGCGCGGATTGAAAAAGGCTTCCCGCAGGAAACCGCTCGCATCCACAGCCAGCCGGGGTTCGCCTTCCAGATCCACAAGGATGACCCAGGTCTTTTTCGAACTCTGAAGCAGTTTCAGGAAGGGATCGGACCTGGAAGGCTTGATCCGCGGAAAAACCGGCATCTCGCCCTCGAACTTCATGGTCAGGATGCTGCGCGGGTCCACCACCTCCCCTTCGGCGGCCACGGGCAGATCGTCCAGGGCCAGGAAGTTCAAACTGCCCTTGCCTTCAACCTTGTCGATCTCCGTGGAAGCGGAGTTCATGTGCATCTTGATCAGTTCCCGCAGGTCCTGTTCCCGAAAAAAGCCGATGCCCTCCGGCCCCAGCCACCTGTCCAGGATCAATGCCGTGGGTTTGGCCACGGGATACAGGACGATCTGGTACAGCCGAATCACCGGTGCCAGCAAGGAACCCATCTTCAGGGCGTTTCGCGAAAAATACGCCTGGGGCATGATTTCTCCGCAGATGGTGATCAGCACCGTGGAGAACAGGAATGCAGCCACCCCGGCGAGCACGGAGTTGGAGAGCAGAGCCAGAAGCACGTTCACTCCCACGTTGGCCCACAGGATGGTCACCAGCAGGAGGTTGGAATCCCGGCGCAGAGCCAGAATCCGTCGGGCATGGGGGTTGTTCCGGAAAGCCTCCATCTCCAGGTGCAGCTTGCTCACCGAAAAAAAGGCCAAATTCAGGCCGGAAAGCATGGCGGATTGCGTCAGACAGGCAAGAATCCCGATCCAGGTCAGAAGAGTCATGGAATTGAGGTTAAATCACGGCGGGATATGGAGCAACAGGCAAAACCAAGCCCGCTTCGCGGATAATCAGAATACGTCCTGGAAGAGTGCCACGATTGGCTCTTGGCACCGGGAAGAGAGTTCGGATCGTGGAAAAGGAAGTGGTTTTACTCGTGGTCATCAGCAGAAATGGCGTCTCAGCGCAAAGCCACTCCCCACCATCACCCAGAGTTTTCCGCGGCTGTCAGCTTTGCGCTTGGCTCTTCTTGTTCGCGCCAAGCGGCTCAATACTTCACGATCCCGCTTTCTGGTCTTGGAAGCCTTCGCGGACAATTCGCGACTGTCCGGTTTGCAGGTCCAGATCATAGATGTTGAAGTTGGTGCGCATGTCCAGCCCCTCGTAGTGGACGGCAAAGTTCAGGGAGGCCGAGCCTTCATCTCCGCTGGTAATCCGATGAAAGACTAACCGCGGCCAGACAAGCATGGCCGGACCGTCAAAAAGAACACTGCCATCCTGGTGAAGAATCCGGCTGGAGGTGACGGTAAAGCTGTGCATGCCGTGATCCCGCAGATAGATGTCCACATGGCGGGTACCATGAAGCACGATCAAGTTGTCGTCCTGGGAAGGATGCATGTACCAGGGGCGGGCCACATCGCCCACCGGTCCCGGAGAAACCGCGCTTTGGGCATGGATGACCCGGTCAATGGCATCGATGCGCGGCAGAAACTCCATGGGCACGTTGTCGAAAAAAACTCCGGGCGTGCGACGAAGCTGTTTCAAGGGTATGATCCGATAAAAATCTGGAATTTCTGCAAATACTGATGATTTCGACATGGAGTTCCTCTTGCTATCATTAGGCAGTTTAGGCATGAGCTGATACCTGGAATGTCGTCAACAGGGAACGTCCGCTCACGGAAAGTGGAAACTCTTCGAGGTAAAGCTCTGTTGCCTCTCGAAGATTATTCAGTGCTTCCTCAACGGTTTCACCTTGCGTTGTCGTGCCGGTTTCCGGGTTCACGGCCACATAACCACCTTCGGGAGCGGGGGTCAGTACGGCTGATAGTTCCATGATATTCTCCTCTGGATGTGGGGGGGAGCGAATGCCTGAGCTCAACCGCACCTAATATAAGCGTGGTTGGAGCGCTTTGTTGGGCATGATGAAGTATGCACGTTTTCGTATGCAGCTACAAGCCCAGCACTTTGTGACCTTCAGGATTGTTTCTATTCCAGGTGTTTTGTTCTTCGAAATATCCCTGGGAGTGGCTCCAATTTAATCGTACCACAAATTTCATATGCGATCCCCCCACAGGACAGGGATGCTCAAAAGGACATGGCTTCCGGAGAGCTGAAACCCGTGCTGGCGGATCAGCTCTTCAATCTTCCATCTTATCCCTTGACTGCCGGATTCTGAGAGCGATAGAACATTAATAACTCTTAATGAACTCTCAGCCAAGGAACACGATGTCTCCGAGCAAAAAAAACAAGGCCAAGCCGATCAAGTCCGCCAGCCAAGAGTTGGCGGCTTCAAGTTCTGCTGAAGCGCCGCAACCCGCTGCAGACCCGGCCGCGGGCTTCCCCATCGTAGGCATCGGGGCTTCGGCTGGAGGCCTGGCCGCCTTCGAGGCCTTCTTCTCCGGCATGCCTGAGGATACCGACCCCAACATGGCTTTTGTCCTGGTCCAGCATCTGGCCCCGGACCACAAGAGCATGCTCACGGAACTGATCCGGCGCTACACCAGGATGAAGGTCTTCGAGGTTGAGGACGGAATGCAGGTCCGTCCCAACTGCATCTACATCATCCCCCCGAACCGGGACATGGCCTTCCTGAACAGCACCCTCCAGTTGCTGGAACCCAACGCCCCGCGCGGCCATCGCCTGCCCATCGACTTCTTCTTCCGCTCCCTGGCCCAGGACCAGCGCGAACGGGCCATCGGCATCGTGCTTTCCGGCACGGGCAGCGACGGTACCCTTGGCGTGCGGGATATCAAGGGCGAGGGTGGCATGGCCATGGCCCAGAACCCGGCCTCCACCGAATACGACGGCATGCCGCGCAGCGCCTTGGCCACGGGGTTGGTGGATTTCGAGCTGCCTCCGGCGGAGATGCCGGCCCAGCTTATCGCCTACGTGACCCATGCCTTCGGCAGGCCACCCAAGCGCCGGGCCGCTCCCTCGACCAAGTCCGAGAATGAGTTGAAAAAAATCTTTGTCCTGCTGCGCAACCAGACCGGGCACGACTTTTCCCAGTACAAGCCATCCACTGTATTGCGGCGCATCGAGCGGCGCATGGCCGTTCATCAGATCGAAACCATAAGTGGATACGTCCGATTCATGCAGCAAACGCCGGAAGAGGTAAAAAGCCTGTTCCGCGACCTGCTCATCGGGGTGACCAGTTTCTTCCGTGATCCTGAGGCATTCAAGGCCCTGGAGAAGCAGGTCGTGCCCAAGCTCTTTGCCGACAAGCCGGCCAACGCCGTGATCCGGGTCTGGTCCGTGGGCTGCTCCTCCGGCGAGGAGGCCTATTCCCTGGCCATCCTTCTCGCTGAGCACCAGGCGGTCGTCCCCCAGAACTTTCAGTTGCAGATCTTTGCCACGGACATTGACAGCCAGGCTATTGCCACGGCCCGGGCCGGCATCTATCCGGCCTCCATCGCCACGGATGTTTCGCCGGAACGGCTGGAGCGTTTTTTCACGTTCGAGCCGGACAACGGCATCTTTCGCATCAAAAAGACGATTCGCGACATGGTGGTTTTTTCCGAGCATAACGTGATCAAGGACCCGCCTTTTTCCAAGCTCGACCTGATCAGTTGCCGCAACCTGCTGATCTACATGAACGCCGAGCTGCAAAGCAAAATCATCCAGCTCTTTCACTTCGCCTTGAATCCGGGAGGCTTCCTCTTCCAGGGGACTTCCGAGAACGCAGGTTTATTGGATTTCTTTGCCGTGCTGGAGCGCAAGCAAAAGCTCTACCAGCGCAAGATCGACCCTTCAGGGGCCCAGCATGCGGACTTTGGGCGGTTCCCGTCGTCCATGATGGCCAATCACGTCGCACTTCCACAGGTTGCCGAAAGAACGAGCGCCGCCAAAAAACCGTCGGTGCGCGAGATGACCGAACAGGCCTTGCTGCGAGAGGTTGTCCAGGCGGGGGCACTGATCAATGCCCAGGGGGACATTCTCTACCTGCATGGACGCATGGGCATGTACCTGGAACAGCCCCCCGGGGAGGTCAAGCATCCCAACATCTTGCAGATGGCCCGGGAGGGGCTGCGCCACGACCTGACGATCACCCTGCACAAAGTTTTACAGACCAGGGCAAGCGTGCGTCGTCCGGGACTGCGGATCAAAACCAACGGCGACTTCATCACCGTCAACCTGATCGTCCGTCCCATGGCCGCCGCCCCTGCCGCCTGGTCCGAGCCCCCCCTGTGCCTGGTCATCCTGGAGAATGTCCAGGAACCGGAGCACTGTGATCCGGCAACAGTACCCACCGGGCAGGACGGCAAACCGAGATCAAAGTCGGACAGTATGGATGCCGACGCCCGCATCGCGGCGCTGAAGGAGGATTTGCGGGCCAAGGAGGAATATCTTCAGGCCGCCAACGAGGAACTGGAGACATCCAATGAAGAGCTGAAGTCCTTCAGCGAGGAAATGCAGTCCGTGAACGAGGAGCTGCAATCCACCAACGAAGAGATGGAAACCTCCAAGGAGGAGCTGCAGTCGATCAACGAGGAGCTGACCACGATCAACGCCGAACTGCAGTCCAAGATGGCCGAATTGTCCCGGGCCAACAACGACATGAACAATCTGCTGGCCGGCACGGGCATCGCCACCATCTTTGTGGACCTCCAGTTGCGCATCCTGCGCTTCACCCCCACCGCCACCAGGATCATAAATCTGATTCTGAGCGACGTCGGCCGGCCCTTGGCCCACATCCTCTCCAACTTGTCCGGTTACGACGCGCTGATATACGACACCCAGGCCGTGCTGGACACTCTGGCCCCGAAAGAGGTGGAGGTGCGGACAAAAGAAGATCGATGGTATGCCCTGCGCATTCAGCCCTACCGGACCTTGAACAACGCCATCGAAGGCGCGGTGCTGACCTTTGTGGACATCACGGCCACGCGACAGCTCCGCGAGACGATGCTGGTGAACGAGGAGCGGCTGCGGGTCGCGCTCAGCGCTTCTTCCATGACGCTCTCCAACCAGGACATGGACCTGCGGTATACCTGGATGTACCCCCTTGCTCTCGGGTATTCCTCTGAACAGATCATCGGCAAAACCGATGTCGACCTTCTGCCCGAACAGGAGGCCGCCGAACTGACGACCCTCAAGCAACGAGTCATGAACAGCGGAAAAGGCCTGCGGCAAACAATCCGGAGCACCATTGCCGGCAAAACCTTTGAGCAAGACCTGACCATTGAACCACTGCGCGATTCCAGTGGCTCAATGGTCGGGATCACCTGCGCCTCTGTGGACGTCACCGGGCAACATACCCGGGAAGAAACGGATCCCGGTGCAAAGGAAGCATTGCCGCCTGATAAGACGGAGGCAACTTATGACACCGGAATAGCCGCTCCAGAGACGCCGCGGATTTGCGACAAAAGGCCATAATGTCATTTTGAAAGCAAACGTAGAATCAGGAACCGGCATGACACAGAAAAAAACAGTGTTGATCGTCGATGACCACCCGCTCTACAGGGAAGGTCTGAAGGCGATAATCGCTCGAAGCCCGGCATTCGAGGTGGCGGGGGAGGCCGGGGACGCGGAGGAGGGGCTTTGGCGGGCCAAGGCGTTGCGGCCTGATCTTGCCCTGGTGGACATATCCCTGTCCGGTGGGCAGAACGGCATCGATCTGGTCCGGGGCCTGAAAAGCACCCTGCCCGACACGCGGGTCCTGGTGGTCAGCATGCATTCCGGCATGGACTACATCACCGAAGCCTTCCAGGCCGGAGCCCTGGGATACATGGTCAAGGAATCCGCTGGCGACGGATTGCTGAAAGCGCTCGAAGCCGTGGCCACCGGCACGTTTTTTCTGGACAGTTCGGTTTCCCGGGAAGTGGTCCTGGGAATTGTAAATACCCCTGGTGTACGGTCGGTCGACGACGACTACGCGAGCCTGACGCCACGCGAGCAGAAGATCTTGCGACTGCTGGCGGAAGGTCAAACGGCCAAGGAAATTGCGAACCGGCTTTGCATCAGCCCGAAAACAGTGGAGAACCACCGTACCAACATCATGCGCAAGCTCGAACTCCGGCGTCCCATGGACCTGATTCGCTACGCGGTCAGGATCGGGCTGATCGATGTGGACCAGTGGAAGGATTGAGCCCCGTTATTTCTCGACTACCACAGGACTTTACGCCATAAGAGAACATCCTCCCCCAGCTCTCCCTTCAATTCAAATCCATCAAACACCCTCCTCAATATCAACCCCGGGAGATATTCCCGACTCCCGGGACTTCTTCTCGTAAACAGCAAGCCCTTCCCCTACAGACGCAGCGCCAACAAGACGGATATTCTTGTATCGACGATCCGAAGTCCGGCGAGCAACCTTTGTTACAAGGAGCACAGCCTGCTTTCACAGGGGCGGTTCGCGAACCGCCCCTGTTCGGTTTTGATGGTTTCTACTCAAAGGATGCTTTTGCCATGGCACTCTCCGCGGCGACAATTATTGATAAATCAGCGCAACTCTGGGGGCGTTTGCGCGGGGATGCCCGTTTCCAAAAGAACGAAGGCGACGAAGCGCCGTTGCGTGCCGAGCTGTTCAGCACCTCTCAGATGGAGGAGCACGGCAAAATCCTCGCGGGGTTGCATGCCCTGGACCGAGGGCATGCCCCGGAACGACTGCTGGCCAGGCTTGCCAAGAACGAGAAAGTCCTTTTCGAGGTTCGCGATCTGTTGACCGAGGTCGTGCAGGCCAACCGCGTGATTATTCCGGCAGGGGAATGGCTGCTGGACAACTTCTATCTGATCGAAGAACAGATTCTTGTGGCGAGGAAGCTGTTGCCCAAGGGCTACGCCAAAAAGCTTCCCCGCCTGAAGAACGGTCCGTCCAGGGGGCTTCCCCGGGTGTACGACATTGCCCTGGAGACCATCGCTCACGGCGACGGCCGTGTGGAACTGGAGAGCCTGAGCGGTTTCGTTTCCGCCTACCAGACGGTGACGCCCTTGCAATTGGGAGAATTGTGGGCCATTCCGATCATGTTGCGCCTGGCCCTGATCGAGAATCTGCGACGGATTGCAGCTCGAATCGCCGTGAACCGGGTCCACCGTGAACTGGCCGGGCAATGGGCCGATACGATTATCGAGACAGCGCAAAATAACCGGAAACACCTGATCCTCGCGGTTGCCGACATGGCCAGGGCAACACCGCCCATGACCAGTTCCTTTGTCGCGGAACTGGTTCGGCGTCTTCAGGGGCAGGGAGCAGCACTCGCACTGCCCCTGGCCTGGCTTGAGCAGCAACTCTCGGAATCCCGCCTGACCATCGATCAGATGGTCCAGTCCGAGAATCAACAACAGGCCGCTGATCAGCTTTCCATCAGCAGCAGCATCGCGGGTCTGCGCGTTCTGAGCGTCATCGACTGGCGCCGATTCGTGGAAACCCTGAGCGCCGTTGAGCACATCCTGCAAGAAGATCCGGCCGGAATTCACAGCCAAATGCATTTCAACACCCGTGATCAATACCGGCACGTCGTGGAGAAGATCGCCCGGAAAAGCGCACTCACCGAAGTGGACGTGGCCCGAACAGCCATCGAACTGGCAAGGCAAGGCGCCGCCGATGCGGATGGCGACAGTCGGATGGGTCATGTCGGCTTCTACCTCATCGATGCCGGGCGGGCCCAACTTGAAGCCCGGGTCCGTGCCGGATCAACGGCCCTGGACAAGCTGCGCGGAATTGCGCGCCGTTTTCCCCTGCTCTTGTATCTCGGCTCGATTCTTCTCCTCACGGGGATCTTTACCGCGGGTTTGCTGGCAAAGACACATGCGGACGGGTTGGACGGCGTGCTGTTTTTGTTCGCGGCCGCCATCTTCCTGCTGGCGGTCAGCCAGCCGGCCATGGCTTTGGTCAACCTTGTCGCAACCCGTCTTGCCAAACCGCATGCACTGCCCCGCATGGATTTTTCCAGAGGGATTCCTCCCGATTTTTCCACATTGGTCGTTGTCCCGGCAATGCTTTCCAGTCCGGAGCATGTCACGGAGCTGATACGTGCCCTGGAAGTCCGATTTCTGGCCGGACGGGAGGAAAACCTGCGCTTTGGCCTGCTGACCGACCTCCCGGACGCGGACGAGGAGAACGTCGCCGGGGATGCTCCGCTGGTGCTGCTGGCCCGGCAGGGAATCGAAGGGTTGAACGAGAAGTACAAAGAAAGTGCTGACGCATTCTTTCTTTTTCATCGTCCCCGACAGTGGAATCCACGGGAGCGGCTCTGGATGGGCCATGAACGGAAGCGGGGCAAGCTCGCGGCGCTGAATGCCCTGCTCCGCGGCAGTCTTGGAGGCAGTCTCAATCGTGGTCTTGGGGGCAGTCCTGATAGTGGCGTCGATGCTGGTATTAGTGCCGATTCCGGGGGCGGTTTCGCGCTGATCGTCGGCAATCTCGAAATGTTGCGGGACGTGAAGTACGTCATCACCCTGGACACGGACACGGAACTGCCGCGGGATACCGCATGGCAGCTCGTGGGCGCGATGGCCCATCCCTTGAACCGTGCCCGATACGACGCGAACAAGGGGCGCATCGTGTCCGGGTACGGCATCCTGCAGCCCCGGGTGGCGGTCAGCCTGCCGGGAACCAACAGGTCGCGCTATGCCCGCATGCACGGGAATGACGCCGGCATCGATCCCTACACCGGGGTCGTTTCGGACCTCTACCAAGACCTCTTCGGCGAAGGTTCGTACATCGGCAAGGGCATTTACGACGTCGACGCCTTCGAACAGGTGCTCAAGGATCGTTTTCCCGAAAATCTGATCCTCAGCCACGATCTTATCGAAGGGTGCCATGCCCGGTCCGGGCTGATCAGCGACGTGCAGCTCTTCGAAGAGTATCCGGGGCGCTACGCCGAGGACGTGAGCCGCCGCGTACGCTGGATTCGCGGGGACTGGCAGATTCTGCGCTGGCTTTTTCCAGGCGTCCCCGGCCCGAAGACCAAATTCACGAAGAATGCGCTCTCGCTCTTGTCCCGCTGGAAGATCTTCGACAATCTCCGGCGCAGCCTCGTGCCCATGGTGCTGACCCTGCTGCTCCTGCTCGGCTGGACCGTCTTGTCCTCGCCCTGGTTCTGGACCGCGGTGGTCATCGGCATCGTGCTGGTTCCGGCCCTGATCAACTGCCTGATGGGTTTCTTCAATACCACCGGACACGCCCTGATCAGCCATCACCTTTCAAGCGCGGCACAGGCCATCGGGAGATGCCTTGCCCAGTCCACGTTCACGCTGCTCTGCCTGCCGTACGAGGCCGCGACCAACACCGCCGCCATCCTGCGAACCCTGTGGCGGATGAACGTGACCGGCCGGGGGCTTCTGGAATGGAACCCGCCGGGCCTCTCCCGGGGCGCGGGACGACCCGCGCCAGGAACAGCGCCAGGAACAACTTCAGGGCTGTCGGCGCTTGGCGCGTCGTTTCGCGAGATGTGGATCGCTCCGGTCACGGCCATGATCGTGACCGGATATCTGGTTCAAGCCCGGTCAATGGTCCTGCCGGCAGCCTTGCCGGTGTTGATCCTCTGGTTTGCCTCGCCCCTGATCGCCTGGTGGATCAGTCTGCCCATCCGGCCCCGGAGAGCCCGGCTGTCCGATGATCAGTTGGTCTTCCTGCGCAAACTTTCCCGTAAGACGTGGGCCTTTTTCGAACAATTCGTCGGCCCTGAAGACAACTGGCTGCCCCCGGACAATTTTCAGGAAGCACCCCGCGAGGTGGTGGCCCACCGCACGTCGCCCACCAACATGGGGTTTGCGCTGCTTTCGAATCTGGCGGCCCGCGACTTCGGCTACATCACCATCGGGCGCTTCATGGACCGCACGGAGAACGCCCTGGATTCAATGGATGGGCTGGCACGGCACCGCGGCCATTTCTACAACTGGTACGACACCCGAACCCGCAAGCCGCTCCTGCCCATGTACGTTTCGTCGGTGGACAGCGGAAACCTGGCAGCAAGCCTGCTGACCTTGCGCGAAGGGTTGCTCGCGCTTCCAGACGAAAAACTCACGGGAGAACGACTGTTCGACGGAATTGCCGATACGGCCATGGTTCTCATGGACGTCTCGAGTGAAAGCATGCCCGCGGAGCTGACGCGGTTCATGAAAGACCTGGAGTCCATCCGCCCTTCCCCGCCGGACAAGAGCCCGACGGACGCAGACCTTTGGACCCTGAAGGAATCCCTCGATCGACTGGCCACATCCGCCAAGGCAATAGTCCAGAGCTTCGAAGCCGACCCTGAAAGCGACGCCGCGTGGTGGGCGCGTTCCCTTGAGCAACAGTGTCGGGATGCGTTCGATGAACTGAACGCGCTGACGCCCTGGGCCGAGCCGTCGCTTTCCGGGGAAAATATCGGTCAAATCCCCTCATTCCAGGATATCCCAACGCTGCGCCGGCTGGCCTGCCTCGACAACGACATGCTGCCCCTGATCGAGGAGTTGCGCCAAGGCAGCAAGACAACGGAGCAAAGACAGCAGCTCGACAAACTCAAATGGCTGATCATCGAATCCAGCCTCAGCGCAAGAAAAAGAATCGTCCGCTTGGAAGATCTTGCGCACCATTGCCGAGAACTTGCCCGGAACATGGAATTCGCCTTCCTGTACAACAGCACGCGCCGTCTCCTGGCCATCGGCTACAACGTCAGCGAAGGGCGCAGGGATGGCAGCTTCTACGACCTGCTGGCTTCGGAAGCGCGGCTGAGCAGTTTCGTCGCCATTGCCCAGGGTCAGCTTCCCCAGGAAAGCTGGTTCGCCCTGGGGCGATTGCTGACCATTGCCGGCGGGGAGTCGGTTCTTCTGTCCTGGAGCGGCTCCATGTTTGAATATCTGATGCCGCTGCTGCTGATGCCCACCTATGATCAGACAATCCTTGATCAAAGCTGCAAGGCGGCCGTGGCCAGGCAGATCGACTACGGCAAGCAACATGGAGTGCCCTGGGGAATTTCGGAATCCGGCTACAACATGACCGACAGTCAGCTCAACTACCAGTACAAAGCCTTCGGAGTGCCCGGTCTCGGTCTGCAACGCGGTCTGGCCGAAGATCTGGTCATCGCTCCCTATGCTTCGGCCCTGGCGCTCATGGTGGCGCCCGAGGCAGCCTGCCGCAATCTCGAGGAGTTGTCGTCTCGTGGTTTTCAAGGCAGGTACGGCTTCTACGAGGCCATTGACTACACTCCAAGTCATCTGCCTCGCGGGCGGGCGAAGGTCGTGGTTCAGTCCTACATGGCCCACCATCAGGGCATGAGCCTGCTCGCCCTGACGCATCTGCTGCTGGACCAACCCATGCAGCAACGGTTCGAGGCGAATCCCATGTTCCAGGCCACCGTGCTGCTGCTTCAGGAGCGGCTGCCCAAGGCCACGGCATACCACTCGCAGATCTCGGCCCTTTCCGAGTCCCGGAAGACGTCCACCGCCTTGAAGGAGAAGCCGCTGCGCATCTCCACGACTCCGAATACGCCCATCCCCGAGGTACAGCTCCTGTCCAACGGCACGTATCATGTCATGGTCACCAATGCCGGCGGCGGGTACAGCCGCTGGAAAGATCTGGCCGTGACCCGGTGGCGTGAAGACGGCACCTGCGACAATTGGGGGGCCTTCTGCTATATCCGGGACATTTCCAGCGGCGTCTTCTGGTCCACGGCGCACCAGCCGACGCTCAAGACGTCCGATCGCTACGAAGCCATCTTCTCCGAAGGCCGGGTCGAGTTCCGCCGCCGGGACGAGGATATCGACACCCATACGGAGATCGCCGTTTCCCCCGAGGATGATGCCGAGCTGCGCCGGATCACCATTACCAATCGATCCAAGACCCGCAGGTCCATCGAGGTGACCAGCTACGCGGAAGTCGTCCTGGCATCGCCGGCGTCCGACGCGGCGCATCCGGCCTTCAGCAATCTCTTCGTCCAGACCGAGATCATCAGGCCCCAGCGTGCGATCATGGCGACCCGGCGGCCCCGCTTTGCCGACGAGCAGCCGCCGTGGATGTTTCACACCATGGCCGTCCACGACGCGGACATGGGCGAGATATCCTATGAGACCGACCGCTTGCGGTTTGTCGGTCGCGGGAACACTCCGGCCGCTCCCGAAGCCATGCAAAGCCGGTCGCCCCTTTCCGGCGGCGAAGGTCCGGTCCTGGATCCCATCGTGGCCATTCGCTGCCAAATCACCCTGGAGCCGGAAGCATCGGCAACCGTGAACATCATCACCGGCGCGGCGAAGACCCGCGATGTCTGCGCGGGTCTGGTGGGCAAATACCGGGACCGGTATCTGGTGGACCGGGTTTTTGAGCTGGCCTGGACCCATAGTCAGGTCCTTTTGCAACAGATCAACGCCACGGAAGCCGATGCGCAGCTCTACGGGCGGCTCGCGGCCTCGGTTCTTTACGCCAATTCCGGGCTGCGTGCCGATCCCGGCCTGATCATGAAAAATCTGCGGGGACAATCCAGCCTCTGGGGCTACTCCATTTCCGGCGATCTGCCCATTGTCCTGCTGTGGATCGAAGGTCGGGAAAACATCGAGCTGGCCCGCCAGTTGGTTCAGGCCCATGCCTATTGGCGTCTCAAAGGGCTGGCCGTGGACATGGTGATCATCAATGAAGACCATGCCGGTTATCGGCAGGTTCTGCACGACCAGATCATGGGGTTTATCGCCGCCGGAGTGCATGGCAGGCGGGCTGATCGCCCGGGCGAGGTGTTCGTTCGCAATGCTGATCAGATTTCGGAGGAAGACCGGATCATCTTCCAGGCCCTGGCCCGGGTCGTCATTCGCGACAGCCAGGGAACGCTCGAAGATCAACTCAACCGCGTCGGTCGTGATCTCCCGAATATTCCAGCCCTGGCGCCGACCCGTCTTTTTCGCCCCCTGCCGCCCACCATCCCGGCCCAGCCCCGCGAAGACCTCCTGTTTTTCAATGGAATCGGAGGATTTACCCCGGATGGTCATGAATACGTCATTTCAACCAGTCGCGAGCAGATCACGCCGGCGCCGTGGGTCAACGTGCTGGCCAATCCGGATTTCGGGGCCATTGTCTCGGAAAACGGCCCAACCTACACCTGGAGCGAGAACGCCCACGAATTCCGACTGACCCCGTGGCACAATGATCCGGTGACGGATGCCAGCGGAGAAGCCTTTTACCTGCGCGACGAGGATCGCGGCCATTTCTGGTCTCCCATGCCGCATCCCGCCAAAGGCGCTTCGCCCTACGTTACCCGGCACGGCTTCGGATACACGGTGTTCGAACACGCGGAGCGCGGCATCATTTCAGAGGTCTGGGTGTTCGTGGCCATGGACGCGCCGGTCAAGTTCACGGTGCTCAAGGTGCGCAACCGGTGCGGCCGTCCGCGACGGCTCTCGATAAGCGGATTCATCGAGTGGGTGCTGGGCGATGTGCGTCCCAAGACCGGGATGCACGTGAGCACCGAGATCGACCCTGAAAGCGGCGCGATTCTGGCGAACAACCCGTACAACTCCGAATTCAGCAGGCGGGTGGCCTTTTTTAACGTGGACCATGCCACCAGGACGGTCAGCGCGGACCGTACCGAGTTTATCGGTCGCAATGGAACCCTGGCCCGCCCCGCGGCCATGACCCGGTCCCGTCTCTCCGGCCGGGTCGGAGCCGCGCTAGATCCCTGCGCGGCCATGCATGTCGTTTTTGATCTGGACGACGGTGAAGACCGGGAGATCGTGTTCACCCTCGGCGCCGGGCAAGATGACGGCCACGCCGCACGTCTCGCCAAACGCTATCGTGATTCCACCGCGGCCCGAAAAGCGCTGGAAGGCGTATGGCGATACTGGAATCACACCCTGGGCGCGGTCCAGGTGGAAACCCCCGACAAGTCCGTGGATCTCCTGGCCAATGGCTGGCTTCTGTACCAGACCATCGCCTGTCGGCTGTGGGGCCGCAGCGGCTACTACCAGTCCGGAGGCGCCTTCGGCTTCCGTGACCAGTTGCAGGACTCCATGGCCCTGATCCATGCCGAGCCGGGCCTGGTGCGTGCGCATCTGCTGCGCTGTGCCGGACGCCAGTTTCCCGAAGGCGACGTTCAGCACTGGTGGCACCCGCCAACCGGCAGAGGGGTGCGGACCAAATGTTCCGACGACTTTCTCTGGCTGCCCCTGGCCGCGTGCCGCTATGTCCAAAGCACCGGCGATACCGGGATCCTGGACGAAACGATCCACTTCATCAATGGCCGCCAGTTGGGGCACGCCGAGGAATCCTACTACGATCTTCCGGTCAGGTCCGAGGAAACGGCCAGCCTGTACGAGCATTGCGTGCGCGCGATCCAGAGAGGACTCAGGTTCGGCGAGCACGGCCTGCCCCTGATCGGATCCGGCGACTGGAACGACGGCATGAATATGGTCGGCCACGAAGGCAAGGGCGAAAGCGTATGGCTGGCGTTTTTCCTGTGCGAGGTTCTGAACCGGTTCGCCGAGATCGCCCGGCTGCGCGGCGACCTGGACTTCAGCAGGAAATGCCGCAACGAGGTCGCGCGGCTTGGCCGAAGCATCGAGGAGCATGGCTGGGACGGCGCCTGGTACCTCCGGGCGTATTTCGACGACGGCACCCCCATCGGCTCCGCTGAAAGTCCGGAATGCCGGATCGACTCGATAGCCCAAAGCTGGTCGGTTCTGTCCGGCGTTGGCGACGAAAAGCGTTCGCGGGCAGCCATGAAAGCCGTGGACAAATATCTGGTGCGCCGGGATGCCGACCTGATCCAGCTTTTGGATCCGCCGTTCGATAAGTCCGCATTGAATCCGGGGTATATCAAGGGCTATGTGCCCGGCGTGCGAGAAAACGGCGGACAGTACACCCACGCCGCGATCTGGACGACCATGGCTTTTGCCGAACTGGGCGACAAACGCCGCGCCTGGGAACTGTTCGCCATGATCAACCCCGTCAACCACGGAAACACCACGCAACAGATGAAAAAATACAAGGTCGAGCCCTACGTGGTCGCGGCGGACGTGTACGGCGTCGAGCCGCACACAGGCCGGGGAGGATGGACGTGGTACACGGGATCGGCCTCCTGGATGTACCGCCTGATCATGGAATCCCTGCTGGGTTTGAGGTTGGAAACCAACAAATTGTCTTTCAAACCATGCCTGTCCCCCCAGTGGGACGCCTTCACGATCCGCTACCGCTTTCGGGAAACCATGTACCGCATCAGGATCAGGCAGCAACAGGGAGACGAGGACGCAGCGGCGACCGTTACGGTGGACGGGGTGGTGCAACCGGAAATGATCTTGGCGCTTGTGGACGACGGCCAAGAACATGCGGTGGAAGTGGTGCTGACGGGTCGTTGAAATTCACGACGGCCGGAGTTGTTGCCAAACGTTCAAAATCCTCACGTATGACTGCCGAGCATTTACATTATTGAGGAACTTGCAGGCAACACAGCACGAAGCAAAATGCATGTGAGGAAGTTGCATCCAATGGCAAATGGAAAATTTGCAGTAACTATTCAGCTCACCCGAGTAAAAACGGACTGGATACCCGCCTTCGCGGGTATGACTGACTCGGAGAGGGCATTGGAAAAACAAGTCAGTCCCGCGAAGGCGAGAATCCAGGTCATGCTTGCCACAAGTTTTTGAAAAGCCACCTTTTTCCCTCTCAAGCTGAGTAGTTGTGCGCCAGGCGAAGTCCTGGCGATTCCAGTGGGATGCAAAGTTCCCACCGTGGTAATTGCCTGTTCACCACGAAGTCCAGGCTCGGCGAGCAGGGGTGACCCGAGACGCCAAGCGAGCCGGAAGAAGGCCGAAAGGCCGAGACAGAGTGCAGGCCTTAACGCAAGTGAACTCGCTTCGGCCTCGTTACAGCAAACTGGCGGAGGTGACCCTGCAACTACATGGGGAAATCTGCCATTGGTGCGATGGGAAAACAGGAGCGTCGCACCATCCGCCCGGGGTGTTTGGAGACGGCATGT
>NZ_FMXO01000021.1 GCF_900104215.1 Desulfonatronum thiosulfatophilum
TCCCGGGCGTGGCTTTGGGGGCGGCCCACGGCATCAAGAGCCGGCAAAATGGTTCGCGGCAGAAACACCCGCTGGTAGGTTTCTTCCAGAAAGGGGATGCATCCGGGATGGGCCCAAACCTGCAACCCCTCGTCCTCCCGCAAATGCCGGAACCAGACCGGAATCCGTTGATCGCCGTCCTGTTCGGTCCGCGTGATCGTTGCCAGCAACTCGAAGCCGTGCCTGGACAAGTCCAGTCCTGAAGGCGTGCCGTCCGGATTGCTGAACAGGCAGGAAACCTTGCTCCGGGCCAGAGCCAGAAGCATATGCTCCAGCAGGGGCGCAAGGCCCTGGTCGCAGGCGTCCAGCAGCCAGGGGCCGCTGAACGTCACGCTTTTTTCGGACATGTACTCCCAAAAGAGGAGGCCTCGAACCCGGTCCGCATCGTCCAGGGCCACGCTGACCTGCAGTTCTCCGTTCGCGGCCCTGTCCATGATTTTGCCGGGAAAAGCAATCCAGGGCGGCAGTTCCCGGGCTTGGAAGCGCCCCAAAAGCCGGGCGCAGCCGTGGGCGATACGATGATAATCCGTGACGGCCTCCACCCGCACCGGAGCGCACGGCAGGTCCTTCCCGCCCTGCTGTGGGGAGGTCCGTGCATACACGTGATCCTGGCGCAAGGTCAGAAACAGTTGCCCGCCAACCCTGGAAACATGCAGGCCGTCGCTCATCCGCGAGGCCAGCACCAGAGGCAGGGCATGATCATCTTCTTCGCCTGGGTCGGCTCCGGCCACGATATTCATGGCCGAGAGGTCCAGGCTGTCGGCGGCCAGGGTAAACGTGGCCGATACCGCGCCGGGGGCCTGTCCCAGCGATATCTGCACGGCCTCGCCGGGCAGCACCCGGGCCAGATACAGGAGCACTTCCTCCATGGACATGGCCAGGCGCAGCCCCTTTTCCCGGGCCAGCCCGAAAATCCGGGCCGCGTTTTCAGCCGCGGATTGCAGCAGGGGCGCCCAGTCCGCCTCGGCGGGTACGGCCAAGGTTATGGATTTGTTGTGTTGGGGGGCGGTCATGGTGGCAAGCCTCTTGGAGAAATCGTCTCAACCAGCCATCGCTTGCCATAAAACCTGAAACTTGCAAAGGATTATATGTGGGGCTGACAAGTCACTCACCCCCGCCGTTCACTGCGCTTCATGAACCTCAGTTGGATAGTTGCCTTTGATCAAGTGCAAGGTGCCAGACGTTCATGCTTTCCAGTCCGCCGGCGATATGGGTGTTGTTGGGCAGGGTTCCGCCGAAGGCGTACCCGGCCCTGGCAAAGGTGATGTTCATGCCGTAGGACCCGGCCCGGGCGATGGTGTACAGGGTGGCAAGGCCTTCCGCCCGCATTCGGTCTTCCATGTGCTTGAGGAGAATACCGGCCAGCTTGCGGCCCCTGTATTCCGTCAGGGTGGCGAAATCGGTCATTTCCGCGGCCCCTATTTCCAGATCCATTTCCGCTGATGCCAGGGCCGCCAGGCGGCCCTGGATCAGAATTCCGTAGTACTGCACGTCGCCGGCCATGGCTTGACGCAGATAGTCCGGGTCAAAGACGGGAAACGGGTAGGAGTCGAACACGTTCCGATAGAGTGCAGCCATTGCATCGGCCTGATAGGGGTGCATGCGGACGATGTGAGCATTATCGGGCAGCGGCGGCGGGGTGAGCTGCGTACTGAGTCCGGCCTTTTTTCGGGAAACGGCCAGCACGGTCCGCAGTTCGTCGAGATTGCAGGGATGCTTGCGCCAGTCCGCGAAGTAGCGGCCCATGAATACCCCGCCTTCCCGGCCGTTGAACAAGCCGGGCACATGGGCCTCGGCGACGTATCCGGCGCGTGTAAACCGGGAAGCGACGTTTTCCGGGACCTTGGCGAAGATCTTGGTGTACCCGTTTTCCCGAGCCAGCGTCTCCAGCCTGGAAAGAACGGTGGTCTCTTCCCGCGGCGCCAGGTGCATCAGGTAGGCCCGTTCGTTCAACGGACCGTGCTGGACCAGGGAATTTCCAATGTGCTCGAGACTGTCTGCTGCATGCGCGGCCGACGGACTAAGCGACATTGTTTTTGGTCTCCGTCATGCTGTCGCGGCGATCCATGCGCGGATTGTCGCTGGGGGTCAGGCTGCATGTATCGTCCCAATCCGCCAGCAGCTTCTCGATGCCCACGCACTGCTCGATGCCGTCGTCTTCCTTGAGCTGGAGATTGCAGGCGTCGCATTTGCGATCGCAAAACTGGGCCTCGTAGCTTTCCGGCTCGGCATAGGTGGTGATCACGCCTTCGAAATTGCGCAGCACGACCTTGTTCGCGCCCCAGGAAACGACATAATTGGGCATGACCGGGATCTTTCCGCCGCCGCCGGGCGCGTCGATGACGTAGGTGGGTACGGAAAACCCGCTGGTGTGGCCGCGCAGACTTTCCACGATCTCGATGCCCTTGCCCACGGGGGTCCGAAAATGTTCCAGCCCTTCGGAAAGGTCGCACTGGTACAGGTAGTATGGACGAACCCGGTTCTTGACCAGCTTCTGGTTCAGGGTGCGGATCAGCCGCTGGCAGTCGTTGACGCCGGCCAGCAGGACGCTCTGGTTGCCGAGGGGAATTCCGGCATCGGCCAGACGGGCCAGGGCGGCGCGGGATGAGGCGGTCATTTCCCGGGGGTGGTTGAAATGCGTGTTCAGCCAGAGGGGATGATGCTTTTTTAGCATGCGCACCAGGTCGTCGGTAACCCGGTACGGCAGGACCACGGGCATGCGTGTGCCGATGCGCACCACTTCCACGTGGTCGATCAGGCGCAACTCGCCCAGGATCCAGTCCAGGCGCTCGTCGGAAAGCATCAGCGGATCGCCGCCGGAAAGCAGAACATCCCGGACCTGGGGCGTTTTTCGGATATAATCCAGCCCCTGAAGCAGATCCTTCTTGCCGGCCATCTCGGCCGTATCGGTGTCTCCCACCTTGCGCTTGCGCGTGCAGTGGCGGCAGTACATGGAACAGACATTGCTGATATGAAACAGGACCCGGTCCGGATAGCGATGGGTTATGCCCGGCGCGGGACTGTCCTCATCCTCGTGCAGCGGGTCGGTCATGTCGTGGCGTCCGACAAGCAACTCCTTGGGAGAAGGGAACGCCTGCCGGAAAACGGGGTCGTTCTCGTAGTCGTTGGGATCGATGAGGGAGAGATAGTATGGGGTGACGGACATGGGGAACTTGTCCGTCGTCTGGGCGAAAGCCCGGCGTTGCAGTTCCGGAAAGCGTACCCCCAGCAAGCTCTCAAAGGTGTCGACATCCCTGATCGAATTGCGGATATGCCACTTCCAGTTGGTCCACTGGGATTTCCAATCGACAGCTTTTCCGAGGTTGCGGTTTTCAGGATACGCCCCGATGACGTTGAGAGCTTTTCGGGAACTATTTGCGGACACGTCAAGTGCCGAATCATTGATCATCTGTGTTGCGACAGCCTGTTGCCGCTCGCTGAGTTGGTACATTTTCCTCCCTGGTTACAGTTTCGAGGACACGTGCTTGACGTGCCTTTTGACAACCGTCTGAATTAAACAGGCCTGGAACGGGAGGACAAGGGGGGAAAACGGGCAGATATCGGGTATTTCTTGATACCCGATCAGAACATAACCAATCAGTGTTCTTGGTTTTGTTGGCGCAGAAAGGAGTAAAGCGAAACCTTGCGACCCTTGAGGCCGAGTTTGCGGCGAATATTTTTGCGGTGGGTTTGAACGGTGTCGAAGGAAGTGTTCAAAAATTCGGCGATATCCCTGGTGCTGCTGCCCAAGCGGATCAAATTGCAGATCTCGATTTCGCGCTGGGTGAGCTTGAGCATCAGACGGGAAGTGCCGCCGCCGAGACTGCCCGTGCCTCGGGGAGCAGCGTCGGCGGAAAGCTCCTCGATACGCGCTTCGATCATCTGCTTGAGCGTGTCGCGCATTTCGGGAGAGTTTTCCCGGGCCATCCGCTCCAGCGCGGGAAGAACGTCCGTGCGGATTTCCCGGATTACGTCCTCGCGAGCTTTGTCTTTTTCCTCTTCCGAGGAGCGAACCACGTTGCGCAACGCCAAGCTCATCCCCTCCACCTCGGCCCGCTTGCGGCGCAGCCCTTTTTCCAGGAGCGTCTGAGCGGACAAATCCCGCAGGACCATATGATATAATACAACACCGTGCAGATCGATCCGCCAGAGGCTTATCTCCACCGGAAGCGGCGCTCCTCGCGCGTCCAGGCAGGTCTTGCGCGACGTCCAGCGCGCTCCGTCCTTGAGCCGGGAGAGCTTCTGCGTGATCCGCTCCCGGTCATCCGGGCAGAACAAGGACTGCACCGAACGGCCGATCAATCCCTTGCCCTCCGGATCCAGCAGTTCTATGGCCTTGGGGTTGACGGCATGCAGCGCATGGTCCTGGGCCAGGAGGACCATGGGGTCCTGGACCCCGTCGAAAATTGCCCCGAAGAGACGAATGGAATTGTCCAGGGCCTGGATATTATCCCCGATTCGCTCCTTGTACATCTCCTTGAGCAGCACAATGGGCCGGTTGTCCGTGGCGATAACCACATAGCCGGGTGAGGGATCGGCATCCGGCAGCGCAATGATGCGCAGAGAAAAAGTTCCCTTGCCCATGGGAGCGCCGATTTCATGCACCCGGCCAGGCTGAAACCGATCCAGCGTCTGCTTCAGTCCGTGAACCGGCAAGCCCAGAACCTCCCAGAACAACCTGCCCTCCACCCCGCCCTGAAAAAAACTTTTTTTATCGTTCCCGGTATCGCGAATGCGACCGGATTGGTCCGTGAAGAAAACATAATCCTTGAACGCCCGAACAACAGCGGAAAGATTCCGCACCGGTTCAGGGGCCGGTCGTTTTCTGGAGATGGTTGTTAATTTTTGCGAAGGAGTCATGGCTGGCTATCGGAATCATCTGATCCTGTTCTTTCTGGAATAATTTCATGATGTCACAGTCGCCCCGAACAGGCAACGCGGAATCAAAGACTGTTCAACGGCACATGTCTTTATTCAAAAGTAATTATTCAGCACTTTTGATTGCATGGCATGAATTGGTCCGGCTTGTCTCGATTTTCTGGCATCGCCTGTCTGACTGAGTCAGGATTCGTTCATCGAACCATTACCGGGCGCTTGAAGCGCCAACTGCTGTTTATTCACGCAATGGTTCGATGCTAGGAAGCCGACGGAGAAGTTGCGAGGCCGAAAAATCAAGACAAGCCGGACCGCTGGTGGGTAGTTACATTGAAAATTTTTCTTGGTGATCCGACACGGCGCAAACGCCATATTCCGTGTATCTCCCTGACGTGGTCGGAACATTAGGCATGTGGTTTATAAAGAACAGGAGGGAATAGTGAACACAACATCGCCAGAACATTTCAAGTACGTCTCGGGCAAGGATGCACAAGTCCTATGTTCCAACATCAGGCTTGTATGAAGCCGCTTCGCATGGAGATCTCGCTCAAGATAATGAAAGGGTTTGACCACAATGGGCTCCATGTGGCACACACGTCTCAAGACTTTAGAGTATAATTCCGGACACTGAATATAAGCCCTTTGCCCGCAACGTGCTCTCTCAGCACCACGAAACCGACACGATCGACAAGCTGCCCCATGCGACATTTCACAGTTCTGATGCTCTGTGCTTTCTGGCTCCATCTAACCGACTTCCAGGCGCCGGCGCATGCCGAGGATTATCCCAAGAGCGGCGGCACGATCATCCTTGGACGGGCCGCGGATTCCACCTATCTCGACCCGGCAAAGTTCCTGGATAACGAGTCGGCAATGGTCATTGAAAACATTTTTGACGGTCTGGTCCGCTATGCCGACCATTCCACCCTGATCGAACCGGCCTTGGCCGTAAGCTGGGAGCGTTCGCAAAACGAACTGGAATGGCTGTTTCATCTGCGCTCCGGTGTCGTCTTTCACGACGGCTCACCCTTCAATGCCGAAGCCGTGGCCTTCTCGTTCCTGCGGAAAATCGATCCCGCCCACCCTCATTTTCGCGAAGAATTTCGCGACATGGACACGGCCTGGCACATCGTTCAGGGAGTGGACAAAGTAGACGAGCACACGGTCAGGATCACCCTGTCCCGGCCCTTTGCCCCCTTCCTGGACCTTTTGGCCAGACACTCCTCTTATATCGTCAGTCCGGCGGCGGTGAATAAATGGGGCGATGAATTCCACCGTCAACCCGTGGGTACCGGTCCGTTCATCTTTCAGGAATGGAACGCCGGAACACGAATCATCCTGCGGCGCAACGACATGTATTGGCAAGGTGCGCCGTACCTGGAACGAGTCGTGTTCAAGGTCATGCCCAACAACAAGGACCGGCTGCTGGCCCTGAAAACCGGAACGATCCAGTGCATGGACGGCATCAATCCGGATGACGTCGGTGAAATCAACAGAAGAAACGATCTGCGTCTCGACCAGGTTACCGGCCTGAACGTCGGGTACCTGGCCATGAACACGGCTTCCCCGCCCTGGGACCGGCTCGAAGTAAGACAGGCCCTGAATCACGCCGTCAATAAACAAGCCCTGGTCAAGCTCTTGTTCCGGGACATGGCCGAAGCGGCCAAGAATCCCATCCCGCCGACGATGTGGGGCTACAATGAAGAAATCCGGCAATATGACTACGACCCGGACAAGGCTCGTCGAATGCTGGCAGAGATTGGACTGGAGGAGGGATTGAGCACCACGCTGTGGACCATGCCCGTGGCCAGACCATATCTTCCCGACCCGAAAAGCGCGGCGTTGGCCATTCAGGCCAATCTGGCGGCCGTAGGCATCAAGGCTGAAATCGTGACCTACGACTGGCCCGAATATCTGGCCAAACTCTACAACGGAGAGCACGACCTGGCTCTCCTGGGATGGATCGGCACCGGCGACCCGGACAATTTTTTCTTCAACCTTTTCGACGCCCGAAACGCCCTGCCGCCCAGAGCCTCAAACATCGCCTTCTTCAGGAACGACAGAGCCCAGGCCCTGATCGCCCTGGCTCGGGAGACCATGGACCAGACTCAACGCGCCGAATACTACAGGCAACTCCAGGAAGTCATTCACGACAACGCGCCCTGGGTGCCTCTGGCCTATGCCCACCAGGTTCTGGCCAGGCACGAGGACGCCCGCGACATCATCTATCATCCCACCGGAATTCATCGCTATTATCGCGCGTGGCTGAAAAAATGACGGCAAGGAGCGAGGTGAAACGGATCCTGCTCCTTGCCGTCTGCCTGGTGCTGTTTTTTCCATCGAACCAGGCCCGGGCTGAACCATCGGGGCAAAAGACGCTGGTCATCGGTCGCAGTGCGGACTCGGTCACCCTGGACCCCGCCCTTGCTCCGGACAGGGAGTCCAGCAAAGTGGTCGCCCATATTTTCGAAACCCTGGTCCGAGCCGAAGACGAAGGCTCTCGGATTGAGCCCGGACTGGCTCTTCGTTGGGAGTCCTCACCGGACCGGACCGAATGGTTTTTTCATCTCCGCCCCGGTGTTTTCTTTCACGACCAGACCCCGTTCAATGCCCAGGCCGTAATCTTTTCCCTGGCTCGGCAGATCGATCCATCCCATCCGCACCATCTTTCCCACTCCATACTTGAAGCAGGGATTCGGGATAACATCCGTTCCGTGGACGAAATCGACGAGCTCACCGTGCGCATCGTGCTCGAATCACCCCGCGGCAATTTCTTGAGCAGTCTGAGTTCCACCAAGGCATCCATCGTCAGTCCGACCGCGGTCCGGCAGACCGGGGCCGCCTTCGCCCGAAACCCAGTGGGTACGGGTCCGTTCAAGTTTCTCCAGTGGCAGCCGGATGGAACCATTATTCTCGCAAGCCACGAAGACTACTGGGATGGACGAGCCAATCTGGATCGCATTGTCTACCGCACCATTCCGGACAACCTGGAGCGCCACTTGGCTTTTCAGGGCGGGCATATTCACGTTCTGGACGGCGTCCTTCCCGGCGACGTGCCCCGCCTGCTTCGGCTGCCGCGAACCCGGATTCTGGCTCATCCCGGAATGAACGTGGCCTTCATGGCCATGAACGTGAACAAACCGCCCCTGGACCGGGTCGAGGTCCGTCGGGCGGTGAATCATGCCGTGAACAAGGCGGACCTGGTGAAATATCTCTATCAGGGATTCGCCGATCCGGCCGGTACGCTCCTGCCTCCGACCATGTTCGGACACCATGCGCAAATAAGTGACTATGCCTACGATCCGCAAAGGGCCAGGAGGCTTCTGGCGGAAGTCGGATTGCCCGACGGCTTTCGCACCACCTTGTGGGTCATGTCCTCGGCAAGGCCGTATCTGCCCCAGCCGGTGGAGGCTGCGCGACTGATCCGAGCCGGGCTGGCGGAAGTCGGCATCGAGGCGGAAATCAAAATCCTGGACTGGAGCAGCTACCTTGAGAGCATCGTTACCGGGCAACACGACATCTGCCTGTTGGGCTGGAACGCACAGACCGCGGATCCCTACCATCTGCTGGAGACCAATCTGGGGCCGCTCAACACCCAGCCGGGACGGGCGACGAACATCACTTTCTGGCGTAGCGATCGAATGGGCGCCTTGCTGGACAAATTCAGGCACGACATGGAACTCCCCGAACAGGAAGCCCTCCTGCACGCGATTCAGGAATTCGTGATGGAGCAAGCTCCCTTGGTGCCGCTCGCCCATGCCCAAACCATATTGGCGGTTCGGGATGATGTCAGCGGACTCGTGCTGCAACCCAACAACCTGTTGCGTTTGCACCGGGCCGATCTGGATTGACGCGCCGCGCGGGGGCGCATTGGCCGAACATGTTCAACTTCCTGAGAAAGCACAACCTTCGCCTTTCCATCCGCATCCGGATGCTGGCCCTCTGCGTATTGGCCGTGATCGTTCCCATGGCCCTGGTCGCGGGCAGCAGCCTGTATTTTCACATCCGACACGACCAGCAGGCCATGCTGGACAATCTGCGGCTCTCCCAACACAGGGCCGAACATTTTTTTGTGCAGCATATCCGTCAGGCCGAAATCCTGGGCCAGCATCTGGCCCGCACCACGCAACCGCTCCCCTTCGCCCAGATCCAGAGCCACCTGGATTCCTCACGGGATTTCTGGTTTATGGGAATGGTGGAAATTTTCGACGAACTCGGGAACCTGCTGGCCCGCAGTTACGCCCCCCAACGCAACATCGAACTGTACTTCACGTCGCCCGAGGATGCTCGCATTGCTCAGATCCTGGATCTGAGCATCTTCTCGGACTTCGTTCTCACGCCCGGAGGCATCGCCGTACAGTCCGGCGTGCCGATAATAGATCCGGGAACCATGAAAACCACTGGGGTCGTGCTGGTCACGTATCCGATCACCACCCGGTTTCTGCAGGCGCTCAAGAACCACTTGCTCATGGACGTGAGCGTTATCAACCCCTCTGACGAAACCATGTCCAGCACCCTGCAGAACCCGGACGGAAAACTCCTGGATCGATTCTGGCGGCCTTTCTTTGTTGATGGCGCCGCGCCGCTTCCGACGGAAACTTTTCTGGAGGAAACCATTGATTCGGCGGATCATGCCGTGATTTTTTCAGATTTGCAGGACAATCAGGGCAAGACTCTGGCTGTTTTAGCCGTCAGCGCCAACCTTGACCGGATCAACGCGGGCATCAGAGAAAGCATCCGGTTCATTCTTTTCAGTTCTCTCGGCGCGGGAATCCTGGCCGTGTTCCTCGGCCTGTTCACCGCGACCACGTTCACCAAGCCCTTAGGGCGACTTCTGAAAACCATCGGCCTGATTGCCGGAGGTGATTTGCGTCAACAGGTGCATATCGCAAGATCGGATGAAATCGGCGACCTGGCCAGGGCTTTCAATGAAATGACCGTGCGGCTCAATGAGCAACACGTTGACTTGACCAGGGCCATCGACGTCAAAAATGAATACGCAGCCAAACTGGAGGAAACCGCCAGTCAGCTGGAGCGTTTCAGCAAGGAACTGGAACAGACCGTGGCCCGTCGGACCACGGAACTGACTTCGGCAAACGAGAAACTTGTTCTGGAAATCAGCGAGCGGGTACAAGCCGAAGCCGAGCTGGCCGCGGAAAAGGATCACCTGGCCGTAACCTTGCGTTCCATCGGAGACGGAGTGATCACCACGGATATCCGGGGAAACGTGATCATGGTGAATCCCGTTGCGGAAGACATCACCGGCTGGTCTCCAGAGGCTGCGCGAGGGAAGCCGCTAGGCGACATGCTGCCTCTTGTCGATCCTGATACGCGAGCCCCCCTGGCCAACCTCGTCGTGGAGGTTCTCCGTACCGGACACGTTGTTCATCTTACGGAACGTACAGCCCTGCTTGCCTCTGACGGCCGGCTGCGGGACATGACCGTCAGCGGCGCCCCCATCCGCGACAGCACGGGAAAATTTCGCGGCGTCGTATTCGTAGTCAGGGACATCACCCGACAGCGCAGGATGGAGAACGACCTGCTCAGGGTCCAGAAACTGGAATCACTGGGACTGATGGCGGGAGGACTCGCCCATGACTTCAACAATATCCTCACGGCCATCGCCACCCATATCAACCTGGCCCGGAATCACTTGCAACCTGTTGATTCGGAAGCGGCACAACGGCTCGAAAAGGCTGAAAAAGCCTGTCTGCGTGCCGGCGATCTGACCCGTCAGTTCCTGACGTTCGCCAAAGGAGGGGCGCCCATCAAGCGGAATACGGACCTGTCCGTGCTGCTCCATTCCACGGTGCAGTTCGTTCTCGCCGGGACCCAGGTCCAGGCAAAGTTTGATCCTCCCCCAAACCTCTGGGCCGTGAATATTGATCGAGGACAAATCAGTCAGGTGATCAACAACCTGGTCCTGAACGCGGTTCAGGCCATGCCCGGCGGAGGAAGCATCGACATCCTCGCGGCCAATGTGGAAATTGCAGCCGGTCAGGTCCAGCCACTGCCCCAGGGGCGCTACGTGTCCCTGACCTTCACGGATCACGGCACGGGCATCCGCGGCGACCAGATTTCCAGGGTGTTCGACCCCTATTTCACCACCAAGGAAATGGGCAACGGCCTGGGGCTGTCCACGGCCTTTTCCATCATCAAAAAACACGATGGACATATCCAGGTCCGATCCGATTACGGGCAAGGCGCTGAGTTTCAAATTTATCTTCCAGCGGAAAGCTCCACAGTGGTGATCGAGAGGACATCTCCTAAAGAAAAGCCCTTTGGAAGGAATCAGGGACGAATCCTGCTGATGGACGACGAGCGGATCATTCGCGAATCGGTCCAGGAACTGCTGGAACTGCAAGGATTTACCGTCACAGGCGCCGCAAACGGCCAGGAGGCGGTGAATCTTTATGAACAGGCCATGCGCGACGCATGTCCCTACGACGTGGTTATTCTGGATCTGACCGTCCCCGGCGGCATGGGAGGACGGGAAGCCATCGCCGTCCTGCTGGAAATGGACCCGCGGGTGAAGGCCGTTGTTTCCAGCGGCTACAGCAATGACCCGGTCATGGCCCGTTACCGGGATCACGGATTCCTGGACGTGGTCGCCAAGCCATACCCCTTGAACGAACTGATCACCGTCATCCACAAGGTCATGAACATGCCCGAATCATCGCGGCCTGTGGAAAACTGAAATACAAGCCCATGTGAGATCAAATGGGAGCTGCGACATATTGATCCAATAGCGAGAGAGGGATTATGCTCCCAGCACAGCCCGCTTGAACGCCTCCACCCCGGTCCGCTCCATGAACCGGGCAGTTCGTTCTCGTGGTTTGGCCTGGCTTGCGTAATGTTTCAGACAGGCTTGAGCCAGCTCAACGGCCTGCTCGTCGCTGAGATCCCGGGCTATCACGTCGCCGATCCGGGGGCGTCCGCCGCCATTGCCGCCAAAGATCAAGGTCCAGCCGTTTTTCTTGCCGAACAGCCCCACATCCCGCACATAGCACTCACAGCAATTCATGCCGCACCCGGAGAGGCCGAATTTGGTCTTGGCCGGCAGTTTCACGGCCATGACCGCCGAATCCATCTTCCGGCCCAGCTCCAACGAATCCTGTTGTCCGTATTTGCACCACTGTGAACCCGGACAGGCCTGGATGTAGTGAACGCCGGCGGGCTTTTGCGGGCCGTCGGGTAAGCCGAGGGATCTCCAGATTTCCGTCGCGGTTTCGGGACTGTGCCCGCCGATGGCTAAACGTTGGGCCGAGGTTATCTTGAGCAAGGGAATGTCGTGCTGGCGAACTGCCGCGGCCACGGCCTCCAGATACTCCGGCGTGATCAGCCCCATTTTCGGGCCGGGCAGGATATTGTAGGTTTTGGTGTGGCGTTGCCCATCGGACATGGTGATCTCCTTGTGGTTGTTTTAAGGTGAGGATTCTAACAAAGTTGATTGATGCGCTTTTTGAACATTCAGATCCTGGCCGTGGCCAGGAACAGGGTATGCAACACGGTGATCAACGTAATGAAAAGACTCCATGATGCCGTGCCGGAAAGCCAGGGAAAATGGTATGCAAGCCGGTTGTTGCGGCATCGAGAAATGCAGTCTCCGCACAGGGTGCAGGAAAGGCCGGGGCGGCGAAGGCGCAGGTCGTCAGGCTGCAGGGCCTGATGACGGCAGAACCGGGCACAGCGGCCGCAGGCGTCGCAGTCCGAGTCGATGCGCAGGCGCCAGGGGGACAGCTTGCCCAGAACCACCGCGGCCAATCCGATGGGACAAAAGACCGTGCAATGGGCCATGACGCCCATTCTTCGCGAAACAAGGGCCATGATCGCCACCCCCAGCAGGCCGAACACGGCGGCCAAAGTCAAAGCCCATGTCCAATGAACGTTCAACAGATGCATCCCCAGAGCCGCGGCCATCACCAGCAGAAAAATCGTCACACGGGCCACGGGCGTCCAGGGCGGCAGTTTACCAGGTGATTTGCGCACACCCGAAGCGAGACGATCCCAAGCGCCGATGTAGCAGAGGTGGCTGCACCAGGCCGGTCCCACCAGAATGACCGTGCTCAGAAAGAGGACGAGCATGAAGAAACCTTCGCCTCGATAAATCGGACCGGCCAGGATCTGGGCCGGAACCGGCAGGTGCAGGGCGCCGGTCATCAAGAACTGCTCCCAACCGGCCAGGCCCAGTCCGAGTTGAACGAAAAAAACCACGGAAAAGAACAACCACATCCGGACCCTGATCAGCGGGGCATGTTTCGGATCCTGCAATTTCCCGCTGATCCAGACTGCGTACAAGGCCATCAGCACGATCTGAACGGAGCCGTATCCGGGGAAAAAACGATCCGTGAGCAGAATGGGAAAGGAAACCTTGGCCTGAACCACTCCCAAAGTCAGGATCGTGAGCAGAAACACAACGGCCTGGATCAACTTCTCTTCCGGATTTCGACTGAACCAGGCGCGCAAGGTGCGCGTTTCAAAAAGCAGCACGCTACCGCCCGCGGCCAGGGCCACTCCACTGAGGATCAAGGCCATGCGCAGCCAGGGCTGACCGAAAACCTGCCGAAACTGAACCAGATCCATCATGGTCTGGATCCAGATCACCATGCCGATGGTCAGCGCAAACTGGAGCACGGGTTTGATCCAGGCGCCGCGCCAGAGCATCAGGCCGGGCAGGAACAGCCAGACCATGACCAGATCGAGACTGCCGGAGCGCAGAAAATGCGCCGCCAGCAGCAGGCAGGAAAGGGCCGGCAGCGCAAGAAGCGATCCGGTTCGGAGGAGGGAGGGCGAAGACATGGACATACTTTTCCTTGTGCTTTGAATCCAAAATAACGGATACACGCACTGGTCTCGGTCCGCCTTGACCTGGATCAATTCCTGTTCGCCGAACCTCAGCACTCTCCCCGCTGAGGACAATGACGGAACAGAACCCCAGCGTCATGCTTGAAAAGGTTGCTGCTCTCGGTCTGGTTGGGCAACAGTTTGTTTTTGGGTGAATAGATGGGAATGGAGTAATGGAAGATATTATTGAAATTGAGTCTAGGAGGCAAAAAAAAAAGGGGCTACGATTTTACATCGTAACCCCTTGAAATTTCTGGTCGGGATGAGAGGATTTGAACCTCCGACCCCCTGAACCCCATTCAGGTGCGCTCCCAGTCTGCGCTACATCCCGACAAAGAAAACTTCTCTATGTCATCTGTCGCCAGGATGTCAATGCGTGGTTTGCGATTCGTGGCGTTTGGAATGTGGAACGTGAGTGAATTCTTTAATTTTCAAGGCTTCACGCTTACCACCACCCACCACGCATCTCCTGTCACCCAAACAGAAGATATTTGAACCGCCCGCTTCGCTCGAGGCGCAAAGGTCGCCAAGGATGGCAGGAAGTTTTTCATTTGCCGGGTGAGGACGGCAAATGAAAAGGGGGCCTTGTCCAAAACCGTTACCCGGTTTTGGACAACTTCTGCAACGGTCTTGAACTTTGCGTTCTTGGCGTCTTTGCGGTTCAAAATTTCTTGTTTTTTCTGATAGAGTCACAGGAATAAGTCACTAAGGCATCTTTCATTACCCTTACCCATCTCCCCCCTTCATCCCTTCAGGCAGCCCAAAGGGCTGAGGCGGGCGAATTTGTTGGTCAGGCCGGCCTGGGTGGAGGCTTCCACGACCTGATGGATGTCCTTGTAGGCGGCGGGGGCTTCTTCGGCCAGGCCTTTGAGATGGTTGGTGCGGATCAGGATGCCGCGGGAGGTCAGCTGGGTCAGGACGTCGCGGCCCGGGGTGCGTTTCAAGGCCTGGGAGCGGCTCAGGGCGCGGCCGGAGCCGTGGCAGGTGGAGGCGAAGGCGTCTTCGCTGGATTCGCGCCCGGCCAGGATATATGAATCCGTGCCCATGCTCCCGCCCACCAGGATGGGCTGGCCGGTGCGCCGAAACGGTTCTTGGATCTGCGGGCTTTCCGGACCGAAGGCGCGGGTGGCGCCCTTGCGGTGGACGTAGAGGGGCCTGGATCGCCCTTCTACGGGGTGATCTTCACGGCGGCAGGTGTTGTGGTTGACCTCGAAC
The DNA here is from genome assembly GCF_900104215.1 of Desulfonatronum thiosulfatophilum. Taxonomy (NCBI): domain Bacteria; kingdom Pseudomonadati; phylum Thermodesulfobacteriota; class Desulfovibrionia; order Desulfovibrionales; family Desulfonatronaceae; genus Desulfonatronum; species Desulfonatronum thiosulfatophilum. The sequence continues at coordinate 14,971 of NZ_FMXO01000021.1, forward strand.
AGGGTACGGACCTGGACTCCGGGCAAGACGCGCTGGAAGGCCTCCCGGATCAGGTGGACGATCATCTGCCTGTTGGCCATGGCGTAGTTCGCGCCGCAGGCCATGGCCTGATAATACCGCTCCGCTTCCGAAGAACGAATGGGCGCGCAGACCAGTTCCTTTTCCGGAATGGGAATTCGGTGCCGGCGGGCCGCCTCGCCCAGGATGCGGATGTAGTCCGTGCCGATCTGGTGGCCCAGGCCGCGGGAGCCGCAATGCACGGAGATCAGCACATCGTCACTGGCAACTCCCAGAAGCCCGGCGGATGGGTGCAAAACCTCCTCCACGCACTGGATTTCCAGGTAGTGATTGCCGGCCCCAAGGGTGCCCAGTTGGCGTTTTTCCCGCTTCCTGGCCTGATCGGAGACGGTTTCGGGAACCGCTCCGGACATGGCGCCGCCGTCCTCCAGGCGTTCCAGATCCTCTCGGGTGCCGTAACCCTGCTTGACGGCCCAGCGCGCACCCTGGACCAGGACGCGGTCCAGTTCTCCGGCCTTGAGTTGGATGCCGCCGGTTCCGCCCACTCCCGCCGGGACCAAAAGCTGAAACTGATCCATGAGCGCTTCCAGGTGGGGCTGAATTTCCTCCCGTCGCAACCCGGTGTGCAGGACCCGCACGCCGCAGGCGATGTCGTACCCCACCCCGCCCATGCAGATCACTCCATCCTGGTCCGGATCAAAGGCCGCCACTCCGCCGATGGGAAAGCCGAAGCCGCTGTGGGCGTCGGGCATGGCCAAAGCCGCACGGACGATGCCCGGAAGGGCGGCCACATTGGCCAGCTGCCGGATGACCGCGTCGTCCATGGCGGCGACAAGGGCGCGGTCGCCGTAGATCCGCGCCGGAACGCGCATGTTGCCCGCCGTCGGAAACTCCCAGAGCCATGGGGTTATTTGCTTCAGATTGGAGGCATCCATGTCTTCACCCCCTGCGTTTAAACATTTTTTCCAGGTCGCCGCTCTCCAGGCGGACCATTACGGGCCTGCCGTGGGGGCAAAAAGATTTGTCCGGGCACTGCAGCCAGGCGTCCAGAAGATGCAACGCCTCGGAGGGGGCCAGCTTCTGTCCGGCGGTGATGGCGGTCTTGCAGGCCATCAGGGTCCAGACGGCATCGGGATCGCGGGAGCGGCCGTCAAGCAGGTCCAGCAGAAACTCCTGCCCCGTCCCGGGCTGCATGTGCTCCGGCACCCCGTGAACAATGAGCCGGCCCCGTCCGGGATTTTCCAGATGAAAACCCAGGTCGTGCAGCGTTGCCCAAAGCTGTTCCGCTCTCTCCTGCTGCGTGGGATGCAGGGACAGTTCCAGGGGCGCGAGGAGGTTCCGGGGAACAGGCCGGGCGCTGTGCCGCAAACGATGGAACAGGACTCGTTCGTGGGCTGCGTGCTGGTCCACGAGCATCAGCCCGTCCTCGGTGGCCAGGACCAGGTAGGTTTCGGCCGCCTGCCCCAGGTAGTTCATTCCGGCGATATCGGTCCGGGGAGCGGCCAGCCCGGTCTCCGGCCTGGCCAATCTTGCCGCTGACGTGATCGACTGGTCGACCTGCGACGCGCCGAGCGGTTCGGGGTCGGCATGTTGCGAAACAGGCGACAGGGATGCCTGGTCGCTACCGGCGATGGACGGCTCAGCGAATTCGGCGTTGAATTGCATGCGGTACTCGCGCAGGGTGGCGAACTTTGGTCGCGGGTCCGGCCGGGGGATTTCGCTGGAGTATTCTGCGGCGGAGGCCGTGGACGATACGGGCCGATCCGAATCCAAAGCCGAGGCGAATCGGCGGGTTTCCAGATCTTCGAGAGCCTGGACCACCCCCCGGCGAATCAGGGCGAAGATGCCCTGTTGATCCCGGAAGCGGACCTCGGACTTGGCCGGGTGGACGTTGACGTCCACCTCCTGGGGCGGAACCTGCAGAAACAGCGCAACCTGAGGATATTCCCGGTTCAGCAGGCGTCCCTGATAGGCATCCCGGACCGCCCGCAGGAAGAGCTTGTCCTGCACGGGACGCTGGTTGACGTAGAGCAGCATGCGGTCCGCCTGGCCCTGGGTGCTGTGCGGCGCGCTGATCACTCCTTGGAGATGGTGTCCGTCGCGAAAATAATCCACGTCCAGCAGATTTTCGATGACCGTTGGCGGCCAGATCGCGCCGAGTCTGCCCCGCAGATCCGTGGCGGGTCGCAAATCCAGGGCGACCCGGTCGCCGACCTTGTATTCAAAGTGGACCCCCAGATGGGCCAGAGCCAGGCGGCACAAGACGTCCTGGCAGCGTTTGCCCTCCGTGGCCGTGGTTTTCAGGAATTTCAACCTCGCCGGGACGTTGACGAACAGATCCCGGACCTCCACCCGTGTCCCTCCGGCCAGGGCCGCCGGTCCCTGGTCCACGACTCGGCCGCCGTCCACCTCGATGAAGGCGGCCATATCCGACCCGGTGGGTATCGAGGTCATGCGCAGCCGGGAAACCGAAGCAATGCTGGGCAGGGCTTCGCCCCGGAAGCCGAAGCTGTGCAGGGAAAAAAGATCCTCGCTGGAGGCGATCTTGCTGGTGGCATGGCGGGTGACGGCCAGTTCGAGCTGGTCGGGATGGATTCCGGCGCCATCGTCCTGAACCTGGATCAGTCCCTGGCCGCCACGGTCCACCGCCACCTGAACCCGCGTTGCTTCGGCGTCCAGGCTGTTTTCCAGAAGTTCCTTGAGCACGCTGGCCGGCCGCTCCACCACCTCGCCGGCGGCGATCTGGTTTTGGAGTGCGGAGGGGAGAATACGGATGGACGAAGGGGGTGTCGGCATGTTCGCGATCCTGGGCGTTGGGGACGTTTTGGGAAGATGATTGTGGCGCAGGACCACAGGGAGATCAATCCCCGGGCGCAGGGGAAAGTTCAGAGATGAATTTCCGGGCCGCCCGCGCCCCGGCTTCGGCGCATCCCGGCCCCTTGAAAAAATCCATCAGACTGTAATCACGCAGTTCGGGCTGGATCAAAAAATCCGGCGGCTCTTTTTTCAGACGCATCAGATTGATGGTCCGTTGCATGATGTAGATGCTGTTGAAAAGCAGGACGAACAGGTTGGGCATTTTCCCCGGAGCAGCGGCTTTTGTCTGTTCGAGATGGATATCGGCCTTGAGAACCTGGGCGTTGAGGTCCACGGCGACGACAATGTCCGCGTTCATCTTGCGGCAGATATTCACCGGCAGCGGATTGATCAGTCCGCCGTCCACGAGCAGGCGGTCTTCATTCCAGGCCGGGGTGAACATGCCGGGCAGGGCGATGCTGGCCCGAACCGCTGGCAGGACCGGGCCGGAAGTGAAGACGACTTCCTCGCCGGTGGCCACGTCCGCGGCGTTGACTGCCAAGGCCGGAGCACAGTCTTCCAACCTGGAAACCCGCATGAACGAAGAAAGGAATTCCACCACCCTGTCGCCGTCCATGAGACCGTGACGCGGGAAAACAGGGTCCGCCATGCTCATCAGATCCCCGCGACCCATTTTCAGGACGTGGTCCGTGAACCTGGCCCAATCCCCGCCGGCATAGGCGGCGCCGACAAAAGCTCCGATGCTGCACCCGGCAATGCAGTGCGGCCTGAGCCCGGCCCGGTCCAATTCCTGGAGAAAGCCGATATGCGCAAACCCCCTGGCAGCGCCGCCGCCCAGGACAAGGCCCAGTTTGGCCGAACGCAGGTCGTTCAATGTAATGTGGGGAGACGGGATCGTATTCATGGCTGTGATTGACGTCGTGGAATAAATTACGGTCAGGTCTTGATAGGCCTCACGAACAAGGTAATGCTCGTCGGTTTCGGTATCCGGCTCTCTTCTGGTGCGTCAAGCATTTGCGCCTCCATGTTTTTCCTTTATCTGTCCAACATTGTCCTGTATGAATACATCCTAAACCCGTCTCTCGAGACGAACTACCGATATTTGCTGCCGTGGGTTGAAAAATTATGATCAAATTTGCTTGAGGCGGCAACTTTTCGATATCCGGTCCCGAATTTGTCGCCAGGGATGCCGGGATAATTGTTGAAGAGTTGATTATTGTAATGTGCAATGAACATGCAATCAGAACATGAGAGGGAGTGACCATGAGTGATCTTGATGCCTGCAAACAGTGGTTGAACGAGGTCAATTGGGACATGATCCACGAGGATGCCGTGACCATGTTTCTGGAATGGGGCAACAACAACTGGCATGATGCCATGCGGCAGCCGGTGCGGGGATCTGATGAATACTCGATCTATTTCGTGATCGACACCTGGGAAAAGCCCAAAGTCGTGTTGATGAAAATGAACAATTACGGTTCAACGACCTTGTGCGAGAAACGTCTGCCCGAGGAGCTGGCCAAATCCTATCTGGAATCCATCGGCGGCCTGAAAGGCATCCATGAACTCAGCCCCGAAGTCCGGGAATGGCTGACCGCGGAACTGGGAGACTGACGTCTGTCAGGCACTTGGCTGCCGAACACCGCTGGCGGACACCAACTGACGGGATCAATCCTCTGCCATGAAGAGCCGGGGCATCGCGGGGCGCCGGACTTCCGGTTCAAGCCATCTCCGCATCACAGCAATCCGCCTGATGACTTCCGACCTCCACCACGCGCGTCTATCCCTTTGCGACCAGCCGGAAGAGTTGCGGGAGGTCGTCGGATGCCGCGGCTTTTTGGAGCGCCAGGGCGGCGTCTTTGATGTCCTGGGGGGTGCGGGCCCGGAGGCGGAGTTCCACCTGGTCGGTTTCGAAGTCCTGGCTAGGCGTCAAGGTCCAGCGTGAGGAGCCCAAGAGTTCGCTGTTCAGATCCTCGAATTGCCGTTCGAGTTCGGTCAGGTTCGGGTAGCGCAGTTTTCTGGCCTGAGCGACCAACCGTTGGAGGGTGTCCTGGGGCGAGAGGCCTGCTTCCAGAATCTGGGCCGAGGAGGCAATTTCCAGAATCCGTTCCAGGGTCCATCCCTCGCGAAGCGAGATTTCCCTGAGGAATGTCAGCCATTGCACGGCGCGTCCCTGGGACCATTTCAAGTTCCTGAAACAGGGTTCCAGTGCGTCCAGATCCGCCCGTGAAAATTGTTCGAGAATCTGCCCCGCGGCCAGGGGAATGTTGCCGGCCTGAAGATGAACATCCCATGTTCGGGGGAGCCGCAGCCAGGCCAGATGGCGCTGCCATGCTCCGGAACGGGGCTGGAGGCGGAGCAGGACCGCGACGCGACGCGCCATTTCATCTGGTGTCAGCAGGGATTGGAAATACCGCAGCGCCTGAATGCGCATGACGTCGTCGACATCCCGAAGGAAATTTGCATGCAGATACAACAACCCGTCCCCTACGGGATCGGTTGGTCCGTCCATGCAGTGCGCAGTGATGGGTTCGTTCATCCGGCACAATGCATCCACCCGCTGATAGCCGGAAAGAAGCCGGTAGCCATCACCGCCTGGTCGGACCAGAACAGGATCCAGCTGCCCCATTTCCCGCAATGAGAAACATAATTCCTCGCTGGCAGGCCGTGCCCAGAACAACGCAGCGCCGGACCTGTCCAGATTTGATGCGTAAACCCTCATGAAACCTACCATTTGCGTCCCTCCCTTGACATTCTTCCAACCCCGTCTCTATAGATTATACGCTTTATGTTGACTGTTGCCCCAAAAAAACGAATGTCGGCAGACGCTATGCCGTGTCAATCCGGGTTGGTCCGAGATCACAACGTTTCCCCTGTAGCCGGCGTTTCGTTGCCTGCCAAGGGAAATGCTTTCCACTTCTGAAGGGTGAGGGACGACTGGTCCCCTGATTCTCCAACCTTTACCAACCGAATTCCTGAAGGAGGCCGAATGCAGGATAGACTCAGCACCCAACGCACATATGCCCTTGTCGGGCACGGAGGCTGCGGCAAGACTTCCGTGGCCGAGATGTTGCTCTTCAACGCCGGAGTGATCAACAGGCTGGGCAAGATTGACGAAGGCACCGCCTGTCTGGACTACGAGCCCGAGGAGATCAAGCGCCGGGGCAGCATCCAGCCGGGTTTCGGCCACTTTCAATGGAAAAAGAATCCGCATTTCCTGATCGATACGCCAGGAGACAACAATTTTTGCGGGGACCTGCCCTACCTGCTGACAGCCGCCGACGGTGCTGTTTTCGTGATCGATGCGGTGGACGGCGTCAAGCCTCTGACCAAAAGGTTCTGGGCGGAAGTCAAGACGGCCGGTCTCCCGGCGATGGTGATCATCAACAAGATGGACCGGGACCGGGCCAACTTCGAGATGGCCTTCGCCGGTCTCCAGGAAATTCTCGGCATCAAACCGGTCCTGCTGCATCTGCCGCTGGGAACGGAGTCCGATTTCCGCGGAGTAGTGGACATTCTGGCCGGAAAGGCCCTGTTTTTCGACGATGCCGGCAACCTCAAGCCAGGTGAGATCCCCGCGGAGGTTGCGGATCAGGCGGAAAGTCTCCGGGAAACCATGATGGAAAACATCGCCGAGAGCGACGAGAACCTCATGGAGAAATATCTCGAAGAAGGCTCCTTGTCCCTGGAAGAAATGCTCCCTGCTCTGCGCAAGGGCGTATTGAACGGAGAACTGGTGCCGGTGACGGTTTGCGCGGCATTGGTCAACCGGGGGGGCGGCCTCCTCCTGGACGTGGTGCAGGATCTGATGCCCTCGCCTCTGGACCGGACCGCCCCATGGCTGGACAGCGAAGGCAACGAGCGGCCGTCCAGCCATGACGCGCCGACGGCCTGTTTCGTCTTCAAAACCATCGCCGATCCGTTCACCGGACAGCTGAGCGTATTGCGGGTGCTTTCCGGGACGGTTTCCCCGGACATGACCCTGCTCAATCCCGCCAAGGACGGCAAAGAACGCCTGGGCCAGATTCTGCTGCCCCAGGGCAAAACCACTGTGCCTTGCAAGGACACCCTGGGACCCGGAGCAATCATTGCCGTGGCCAAGCTCAAGAACACGGCCACAGCGGACACTTTGTGCGATGAAAAGAAACCGTTCCAGTTGGAAGCACCGAAACTGCCCACGAGCATGATCACCTATGCTCTGGGCGCGGCGGAAAAGGGCGAAGAGGACAAGGTCTACGCCGCGGTGCAGAAACTGCTGGATGAGGACGTGACCCTCAACCTGACCCGTGGCGAGGAAACCGGGGAAATGCTTCTGTCGGGCATGGGGCAGATGCACATCGAAACCGCCGTGGAAAAGGTCCGACGCCGTTACAAGGTAAACGTGGTGCTCAAGCCGCCTAAGGTCCCGTACCGGGAGACGATCAAGGGCCGCGCCGAGGTTCAAGGTCGCTACAAGAAGCAGACCGGCGGTCGTGGCCAGTTCGGTGACTGCTGGATCAGGATGGAGCCTCTGCCCCGAGGACAGGGGTATGAGTTCGTGGACGCCATCGTGGGCGGGTCCATTCCCCGGCAGTACATCCCCGCGGTGGACAAAGGCATCCAGGAATCGTCCCAGCGCGGCGTTCTGGCCGGATATCCCTTGGTGGATTTCAAGGTCACCCTTTTCGACGGGTCGTTTCACACCGTGGATTCTTCGGAAATGGCCTTCAAGGTCGCCGGTTCCATGGCGTTCAAGAAAGCCGCCGAGGACTCCAAAATCGTGCTTCTGGAGCCCATTGTCCTGATGACCGTCTATACGCCGGACGAATTCATGGGCGACATCATCGGAGATCTTTCCAGCCGCCGAGGCAAGGTGCTGGGCACGGATTCCCACGCCGGCGTCACCGAAATCCGGGCCCACCTGCCCATGTCCGAGGTTTTGGAATACGCACCAACACTGCGTTCCATGACCGGGGGCCAGGGAACCTTCGTGATGGAGTTCGATCATTACGAGGAATGCCCGCCGCCGGTGGCGGAGAAGGTGGTGGCCGAGGCCAAGGCTCAGGAAGACTAGCTGTTTACAGTATGTTTAACCATGCCCGATCTAGCTGGCTGTTCGGGCTGATTCGTGTATTTGACCAAAAAAGGGCGGCCGGAGGCCGCCCTTTTTTGGCGGAAATCGTAACTATTCAGTAGATTTTGATTGCATGGCGTGAAGTGGTCCGGCTTGTCTCGATTTTTCGGCATCGCCTGTCTGACTGAGTCAGGATTCGTTCATCGAACCATTGCCGGACGCTTGAACTGCCAAATGCTGTTTATTCACGCAATGGTTTGATGCTACGAAGCCGACGAAGGAGTTGCGAGGCCGAAAAATCGAGACAAGCCGGACCGCTGGTGAGTAGCTCCGGAAAATCTATTACGCTCTGGCCATGCCCTTTGCGCCGATGTCCCGGCGCAAATATTTGCCGTCAAACTGGATCTGGTCCGCGGCCTGGTAGGCTGCATCCCGGGCGGCACGAAGATCGGGAGCCAGGGCGGTCACTCCCAGAACACGACCGCCGGAGGTGACCAAGCGGTCGTCCTTTTGAGCTGTTCCTGCCTGGAACACCTTCACGCCGGGAACCTCGTCAGCCTGTTCCAGACCGGTTATGGGCATTCCCTTAGGGTAGGAGCCGGGATAGCCGGGCGCGGACAATACCACGCAGAGCCCGGTTTGCGGCGACCACCGCACCGGCGTCCGATGCAGTTCTTTTCGGCAGCAGGCGGACATGATTTCAGCCAGGTCCGATTCCAGCCGAACCATCAGCGGCTGGCATTCCGGATCACCGAACCGGACATTGTACTCCAGCACGAAAGGACCGTCGGCCGTAAACATCAGGCCGGCGTAGATCACCCCCTGGAAGGGATGCCCCTTCTCGGCCAACAGGCGGATCAGCGGCGTGATGGTCAGTTCCGTAAGGTCTGCCAGCTTCTGTTCCGGGAGGATCGGTGCCGGGGTGTACGCGCCCATGCCGCCCGTGTTCGGTCCGGTGTCGTTTTCTCCCACGGGCTTGTGGTCCTGAGCCGAGGACAGGGGCACAACCGTCTTGCCGTCGCAAAACGCCAAGAGAGAGGCTTCCTCGCCGATCAAGGCCTCCTCAATGATGATCCGTTCGCCCGCGGCGTCAAAAATGCGCTGAACCATGATCCTGTCGATGGCTTCCAGGGCCTCGTCAACGGTCTTGGCTATGATCACGCCTTTGCCCGCGGCCAGCCCGTCGGCCTTGACGACCATGGGCAGAGGATGGGATTTGGCGTACTGCCTTGCTTCATAGGCTTCCTCGAAGACACGGAAGTTCGCCGTGGGGATGCCGGCCCTGCGCATCATGTTCTTGGCGAAGACCTTGCTGCCTTCAAGTCGCGCGCAAAAGGCGTTGGGTCCGAAACAAGCAATGCCTTCGTTGGCCAACGCGTCCTTGAGCCCCAGCACCAACGGCAGCTCCGGACCCGGAACCACCATGTCCACGGCATGTTCCTTGGCGGCCCGGACAAGGGCGGGAATATCGTCGTCAGTAATGGCCAAGTTATGGCCTTCCTGGGCCGTGCCGGGATTGCCGGGGGCGATGAGCAGGGTTTCGACCAGCGGGCTCTGCTTCAGCTTCCAGGCCAGGGCGTGTTCACGCCCGCCGGAGCCGACAAGAAGGATGCGCATGGGGCACTCCAGATATAATGATTTGTGAAGTTCATGTTGGTGATCGACGCCGCATTCTCAATCTATAGGTGCTTTTTAACCAAATGTATCCGGTAGCGGCGGCGATGCTTCAAAATTCCGATTGCCGTTCAGGAGCAGGAAATCGTGCTGAAGGGCATTGCAGGCGATGAGGCAGATCCGTGTATTGCGGATAACCAGGCTTTTTTTCGAGGTATGGTTATGTGCATGCCCATTGCCTGTCAAGGTTCCCGGAGCCGCGGCATAATCTCATGTTCGGCGCCGTCTCGGGACCGACTGTCAATCCCGAAAACAGGTCGTCCACGAAATCCTGCCTTGCGGCGCAAACCGGGCCGCGGGAAGGGTGCTGTCGGGATCGGTGAGCGCTTCCTGAAAGGCCTTTTGTTTTTTTGCACCGGTGACCAAGGCGATGACGTGTCGAGCATGTTCCAACACGGGCAAGGTCAAGGTGATGCGCGGAATCATCGGCTCCATCCCGGGATCCGGCACGCCGGTGACCCAGCGGGTGCGCTCCTCAAGAGCAGGTTTGCCTGGAAAGAGCGAAGCAATATGCCCATCCGGCCCCATGCCCAGGAGGAGGAGGTCGAACCGGGGAAACCAACAGCTTGCATCACCATTGTCGGGCAACTCGGAGGGTGCGTCGAAAAGCCGGCGCAGGGTCTGCTCGTAATCCTGGGCTCCCTGTTCCGGCGATGAGCTGCTGGTGGGCATGGGATAGATTTGGTCAGACCGGATGGGGAGTTTGGTGAGCAGACGATCCCTGGCAAGGCCGTAATTGCTTTCCGAATGATCCGGGGGCACGAATCGATCGTCCACCCAGCAAATAACCACCCGCTCCCAGGGAACGTTCGCGGCGGATTGTTCGGCGAGCACGTCGAAAAGGTTGGCCGCGGAACTTCCCCCACTCAGAGCCATGGTGATCCTGGACCCGGTCATGGAGGAGAGAGTCGAAGCGACCAATCCCGCTGCATGGGCAACAGCCTGATCCGATTCTTGAAAATCATGTACATTGGCCGCGGATATCATGGTGACCTCCTGTGATGTCCGGATGATAAAAAAAGATGGAAGTCGGAGATGCCTAAAGGTGATGCGTGATGCGCGGTCCATGCTTCAACCCCTGACCCCTGACCCCTGACCCCTGACCCCTGACCCCTGACCTGAAACATCATCAACGAGAAATGATTGAAAAACAATCCTGTTCCAGCTAGATAAACTCATGCCTGTTCCGAGCATACTTTTCCTTGCCCCCACATCCGTGGTTACTCCCTTGTTTCAGCCCATTAAACGCGCCGGTCTGGACGTGGGCATGGCTGAGACCATTCCGGGGGCGCTGAAGTTCATCCAAAGGCAGCAGCCCATCCTGATCTTCTGCCGAGACCGGCTGACCGGCTTCCAGGCAGAGGATTTACTGAGCGCCATCCATCAGTCCAACATCCCCGCGCCGCCGGTGATCATCTTCACGGACAAGGGCTCGGCTGAAGATGCCAGGAAGTTCATGGAACTCGGCGCCCGCGACTACTGGCTCGAGCCGCTGCTCTGGGACAAGGTCCGTGCTCTGCTCACCGCCACAGCCGACCCCCAGCCCAAGGAGCCGCCAAGACAGCCCGTCGCTGATGTCGGGGAAGAGTCGGCAAAGAAGGCCATCATCGGTCGCCACCCCACCATGCAGCGGGCCCTGGCCCTGGCCGGTCAGGTGGCCCGTTCCAAGGCTACCATCTTGATTTCCGGTGAATCCGGAACAGGAAAAGAACTGTTTGCCCGCTTTCTGCACAATTCCAGCGACCGCTCCGCTCATCCGTTTATTGCCGTGAACTGTGCGGCCCTGCCGGAACATCTTCTGGAAAGCGAGCTGTTCGGCCATGAAAAAGGCGCTTTTACCGGAGCGATCACCCGCAAGCTTGGAAAGTTCGAGCTCGCACACGGGGGCACCCTGCTCCTGGATGAAATATCCGAAATGGATATGGGGCTGCAGGCCAAGCTGCTGCGCGTGCTCCAGGAAGGAGAGATCGACCGGGTCGGAGGCAGTGAGATAATTCCCGTGGACGTGCGGGTTCTGGCCACCACAAACCGCGATCTGGCCGCCTCGGTGCAGGCCAAGGAATTTCGACAGGATCTGTACTACCGCCTGAACGTCATTCCGCTGCGTCTGCCGCCCCTGCGCGAGCGCGGCGAGGATATCCAACTGCTGACGGACTTTTTCGTCTCCCGCTTTGCGCGAATGTATTCTCTGGGCGCCATCGTCGTCAGCCCGGAGGCAAGGCAATGGCTCAAGGACCATGATTGGCCGGGCAACGTGCGGGAACTGCAGAACCTGATGGAGCGGGCGACCTTGCTCTGTGGCGGATCACCCATTGAGCCCCGGCACTTTCTTTTGGACGAAAGCGGCGACTGGCAGGGCGAGGGGATGATAGCGACTGCATCTTCAACAGGACTGGAGCGTTTTCCCCATCAACCCGGGGAGGAGGATCAGCCCGACGAGACTGAAATCACACCTGGTGACTATTCGCATCAAGAAGCGACGACCTTGGACATATCCGACGACCAGCGCCCGATTTTGCCCCTGCATGAGGTGGAACGCCATTTGATCTTCAAGAGCCTGGACTACACCGCCGGCAATCGAACCAAGGCAGCCGTGCTTCTTGGGGTATCCGTGCGCACCTTGCGAAATAAACTTAACGAATACCGTCAAATGGGACTGGAAGTCCCTTGATCTGCATGGAGGCAGCACGATGTCAGAAACCGCAATGAACACGGCGAGCGCCCTTGCGCCGCAAATTCAAGCCTATCTGCAACGTTCGTCGTGGATTCGGAAAATGTTTGAAACCGGCGCCGAACTCAAAGCCCGGCACGGTGCGGACGCAGTCTGCGATTTCAGCCTGGGAAATCCAGATCTTTCGCCGCCGGATGCCGTGTACACGGCCCTGGAGGAGCTTGCCCGGCGGGATCAGCGATTCGGCTATATGCCCAACGCGGGCTATCCGGAAGCCCGGACAGCCCTGGCCGGATATCTTTCCGACGAGCAGGGAACGCCCGTTTCGGCAAACGACGTGATCCTGACCTGCGGCGCGGCGGGCGCCTTGAACAGCTTTTTCCGGGCCGTGCTGGAGCCCGGCGATGAAGTGCTTTGCCCGGCGCCGTACTTCGTGGAGTACGGCTTCTACGCCGAGAATCATGGCGGGGTATTGCATCCCGTTTCTACGAATCCCGACGACTTCAGCCTTGACATGAAGGCGATGGCCGATGCGATTAATCCCAAATCGCGGGTGCTGCTGATCAATTCCCCGAACAACCCGTCCGGCAGGATTTATACCAAGGAGGAGCTCCAGGCTCTTTCCGACCTCCTGGCGGCCAGAAGCCGTGAGTTCGGTCGGACCATCTACCTGCTCTCGGACGAACCCTACCGTTTTTTGACGTTTGACGACCATCAGACGCCGTCGCTGCTTCCCCTTTATCCTCACACCGTGGTGGTCAGCTCTTTTTCCAAGAGTCTGGCCCTGGCCGGAGAACGGATCGGCTTCGCCCTGGTCAACCCGGCCATGCCCGGCAAGGATGAGCTGCTGGCCGGAATGGTCTTGACCAATCGCATCCTGGGCTTTGTGAATGCTCCGGCTGTTGGCCAGCGCCTGATGCAGCACGCTCTGGGCGCGAAGGTGGACGTCCAGGAATATGCCCGAAGGCGCTCAGCCATGGCCGAGATTCTGGAAGGCGCGGGGATTTCCTTCTTCAAGCCCCAGGGTGCCTTCTATTTTTTTCCGAAAGCTCCCGGCGGGGACGACGTCGCCTTTGTTCAGGCTCTGCAGGAAGAGTTGATCCTGGCGGTCCCCGGAAGAGGCTTCGGCACCCCCGGTTACTTCCGGCTGGCTTTTTGCGTGGACGAAACCGTCATCCGCCGTGCCGGCGCGGGATTCAAGAAAGCGGCGGCCAAGTTTCGATAAGGTCTGAGGGCTGAGGGCAGGATACAGGAGTCAAAAATCAGATATTTGCGATCAGCGATGTCGTCGGACGTCGCTGAAGAGACATGCCGAGTGCGCAACGCGAACAGGCCCGAGAGATCGGGCCTGTTCGCGTTTGGGAGGGCTTGACGGTTCTTATGCGCGATGGATCTTGCCTGGGATGTCCTGGAAAAAACCCCGAGTGTCCAGTATGGGCGACTCCAGAGAAGTCGGGTCGATGTCCCGGTACTGGTCATGGGCCGTGCAGAGGATGATCAGGTCGTATGCGTCGTGAATGGAAGCGGAGGTGCGTCCGGCATAGCGGGAATATTCGCGGCTCGGTCTGATTTCCGGGACATAGGGGTCGTTGTAGAAGACGACGGCGCCCTTTTGCTCCAGCAAGGCCATGATCCGATACGTCGGAGATTCGCGGTCGTCGTCCACCCCTGCCTTGTAAGCCAGGCCGAGAAGCAGAATCCTGGAATTCTTGAGCGGCTTTCCATGATCATTGAGCACTTCCGCGGCTCGCTGAACCACGAAATAGGGCATGGAGGTGTTGATTTCGCCGGCCAGCTCGATGAAGCGCGTGGCCACATCGAATTCCCGGGCCTTCCAGGTCAGATAGAAAGGGTCGATGGGGATGCAGTGGCCGCCCAGGCCGGGACCCGGATAGAAGGGCATGAAGCCGAAGGGCTTGGTCGAGGCGGCACGGATGACCTCGAAAATGTCGATGTTCATTTTCATGAAGGCCACCTTCAACTCATTGACCAGGGCGATGTTCACGCTGCGGAAAATATTTTCCATCAGTTTCACGGCCTCGGCGGCATGGGTGGACGAGACCGGGATTACCTGGTCGATGACCTGTCCGTATAAAGCGAGGCCGGCATCCTGGCAGGCCGGGGTGCTGCCCCCGCAGATCTTGGGAATGGTGCGGGTGTGGAAGTCGGGATTGCCGGGATCCTCGCGTTCCGGAGAATAGACCAGAAAAACGTCCCGGCCGACGACCAGTTCGCCGCGTTCGATGCGCGGACGCAACTCTTCCTCGGTGGTTCCGGGATAGGTGGTGGATTCCAGAGACACGACCTGACCGGGCCGGAGATAGGGCAGGATGGCCTCCAGGGAAGAGATCACGTAGCTCAGGTCCGGCTCGCGGTGGCTGTCCAGGGGAGTGGGTACGCACAGGATCAGGGCGTCCGCCTCCCTGGCCCGCGAAAAATCCGTGCAGGCCTGCAACTTCCCGGACTGCACGTTCTGTTGGATGGGTTCGGCCGGAATATGCTTGATGTAGCTTTGCCCCGCCATCAGCATATCGGTCTTGCGCTGATCAACGTCCAGCCCCAGCACGGAATATCCCGCCTCAAGATACCGCAACGCCAGAGGCAAGCCGACATAGCCGAGCCCGATGATGCCGATGAGTGCATTCCGGGAGTTCAATTTTTCCAGAAGTTGAGTGAGCATGGTTCGTCCGTGGCTTCGGTTACATGGTGGTTCGACGGGCTTCGATCAAGGCGCGGGCCCGTCGCGTCAGTTGTGTTATCTCCGGCTTGGAGATTTGATCGTCAGCGCCGGCCGCCTCTCCCCTGTGCCGGAGCTTGTCGCTGATCAGCGAGGAAAAAAGGATCACCGGCAACTGGCCCAGATGTGGATCTTCCTTGATTTTTTTACACAGAGTCAAGCCGTCCATGGTGGGCATTTCGATATCGGCAATCACGATTTGCACATGATCCGTTAATGCATTGCCCTCGGTCTCGGCCTTGCGCCGAAGGGCCTGCAGTCGTTCCCAGAGTTCCTGGCCGTGAAATGTCGTTTCCACGGAAAACCCTGCCTTTTCCAGTAAATCCCGGAGCATGTTCCGAATCAGGGAGGAATCATCGGCGACCAAGGCCTTGAGGGCCTTGCCGCGGTGCTCCTCCAGATCCACGTCCATGCGCAGGGCCATACCCGGATCCAGATCCGCGACGATTTTTTCCATGTCCAGGACAAAAACGATCCGGCCCTCCAGATTGATCACTCCGGTGATGCAATCGGAACTGAAACTTGCCAGATACGGCCCCGGAGACTCGACCTCCTCCCAACTGATCCGGTGGATGCGGTTCACCCCCGACACCCGAAAGGCGGTAACAACACTGTTGAATTCCGTGACAATAACCTTGCCTTCCTCCTCCGGCTCAGCTTGGGCCTTGCCCAGCCAGACGCCCAAGTCCACCAGCGGGATGATGTGGGAGCGCAGGTTGAATGCACCAAGGACCGAGGGATTGGAAACCCGCGGCAGTTCAGTGATTCTGGGCATGCGAATGATTTCCAGAACCTTGGCCACGTTGACGGCGTAATGACCCTGGTAGGCGGACGATTGCCCCTGAAGCTGCTCATTCAGGGTGAACTCCACCACTTCCAGTTCGTTGGTTCCGACTTCCAGCAGAATGTTCGTCCGGCTCATGCATCCCTCTCTTATCAGGCTACGCAGCGTTGTGCGGCATTCATGCCGACAGATCCTTCAGGTGGTTGACTACGGCCTGGATGACCTCTCCCGGAGTGGATGCTCCAGCGGTGACACCGACCGATTCCAGTCCGCGAAAGTGTTCCATATTCAGCTCAGCAGCTGTTTCCACAAGATAGCATGGAATGCCGGCCTGTTCGGCCACCAGAGCCAGCCTGCGGGTGTTGCCGCTTTCGCGGCCGCCAACCACGACCATGGCCTGAACCTGTTCAGCGATGGCCCGGGCTTCGGATTGGCGGTTTCTCGTCGCGGCACAGATCGTGTCCAGGACAGGGATGTCCGGATCCAGTTCCCCACGCAGGGTTTGGGCCAACAAAGCATATCGCTGCCGGTCCTGAGTTGTTTGGGCCGCCAGGAAGCAGGGTCCGATGTTTTCCTCGAGCAGGGCTTCCACGTCTTTGTCCGATTCCACCACATAGGCGCCGTGATCGGCATAGCTTAAAAGCCCCCGGACCTCGGGATGGTCCCCCTCTCCCAGAAGAACCATGATCTTTCCCTGGGCTGCCTGGGCGGCAATGAGGAGCTGGGCTTTCTTCACTTTGGGGCACGTTGCGTCCACGAGCTGGATTCCCCGAGCCTTTAGTGCGAATTCGATAGCCCTGGGGATGCCGTGAGCCCGGATGACCACGGTCTGTCCCGGCTTAAGGACATCGGGGTCATCCACCCTGCGCACTCCGCGATCGGCATAGGCCTGGAGCACCTGCGGGTTGTGGATGATAGGACCGAGGGTATGGACCGCTGCCAAGGGGTCAGGCTTGAGGAGCAGGGAATCCAGCTTGCGCAGCGCCATGTCCACGCCCATGCAGAACCCGGCGGTTTCAGCCAGTATGATTTTCATGGGCAATAACCTTTGTCACTCTACTTTGCTTTCAAAAAGATATTCTCGGTTTAACTTGGCATTATTGTCAGGATCTCAATCGCAATCGAAATCGGTATCGGATTAGCCTGTGTTATTTGCCGACTCCGTTCTGACGTGTCAAAACGGTATTGCATTCCATTCTCCGATCAGACCTGCGAGTCCGGATTGAAGATTTCCTGATTTTCACAAAGCGATTCGAGCAGATCATCGAGCTGTTCCCAGGAATCAACCATGGTGAACCGGGAACGCAGCGCCTTGGCTCCGGGGAAGTGGCGCAGGTAGCGAGGGGCAATGGTGCGCATGGCCAGCAGGGCCCGTCGGTCGTCCAAATACTCTCGGGCCAGAGCCATATGCCGGCGCACTACAGTGATAGAATATTCCGCGGAAAAACAAAACGGGTCGCCGTCTGGGCTCAGTGCCAGGAATTTTCGAAAGATGGCCGGGTCCCATAAAGCTCCACGAGCGAACATCACGCCCCGGACACCGGTTTGGTCCAGACAGCGCCTTGCGTCTTCCGCGGTGAAGAGATCCCCGCTGGCAATGACCGGGATGGAAACGTGAGCGCGCAATCGGGCCAGGCTGTCCCAGTCGGCCTGACCGGAAAATCCCTGGGTGGCCCACCGGGGGTGCAGAGTCAGCCATGCCGCCCCAAGGTCCTCCAACCTGCGTCCCAATTCCAAGAAAACTTCCTCTCCAGGCCGCCAACCCAGGCGTAGTTTCACCCCGACCCGGCCCGGCCCGGCCCTGGCAACCATGCTCCGGACAATTTCCAGAAGAGTTTGCGGAGTGCGCAAAAGAGCCGCACCGCAACCGGTCTTGGTCACCTTGGGTACGGAACAGCCGCAGTTGAAATCAAAATACGAGACATCCCGTTCCAGAAGCAGATCCATGGCCTGCTCCAGCGTTCGGGGGTCCGGCCCGTAGAGTTGGACAACCAGAGGAGCATCCATTGCGCTGGTGACCAGGATCCGCTCGGTGCCAACATTCCCGAAGATCAGTCCCTTGGCGCTGACCATCTCGGTGCAGGCGACCCGGCATCCTTGCTCCCTGCAGAGCAGGCGAAAGGGAAGGTCCGAGAAACCGGCCAGGGGCGCCAGCCAGGGGCTCTCCGGGGCGATAGGAAGCGGCGGAATGCTCATACTTTCAAATGCAGCCGAAAGCGGTCGGGGTCGGAAGTCAGAAGCATGCGGTCCAGGATGCCGGAGCGTCCATCCACGGGCAGGGACTTGATGCCGAGAAACGGCAGTTTTGGTGTTGCCGCTGCGGGTACGCAGTCCTTGAGTCGTTCCATCGTCCAGGTCCGCGGCACGGCATCCTCCAGAAGCAGCAGCCAACCAGTTTTTTTGGGGCCATGAAAGTAATGGATTTCCATCCGCCCGAGACAGGGATGGGTGCAGCCGAATTGCGCCAAGGGATAGGTGAGTGCCGAATCCGCGGAATCCAGCAACAGGCCGGCCCCCTGCACGCGGTCAACCAACCAGGGCATGGGAAAAAATCGGCCCTTTCCTCGTGCCCGCAACTCGTTGTTGACTGGCCCCAAGGCCTCCTGCAGGTTGACGTACTCAAGTTCCAGTTCAGGGCGCTGTTCCCGCTGTTTTCGAAAAAAGGCAATTCGGGCACGTGAATCCCAGGATTCGGAAACGCAGGTGATCCATTGCGCCGCCAGGACTGTTTCCAGGCTTGTCTGCACAGACCAAAACCGCTGCAGGAGCGCGTAACCGCCGGGAAGGTTGCGGGGCAGGAGTTCCTGGAGAACGATTTCCGGAGAAAGCTGCTTGACCAGGAAGTACAGCCGTGCTCCGACATCCGGTCGGGAGGCCATGCTGGCCAGGAGTGAAATTCCCTGAAAATCCACCCATCCCAGTCCCTGCCCTTCCCAGCCGAGAAAATTTCCCGATACTTGATCATCGATACGATTTTGGCTCCTGAACCGCTCGGCCCGGGCCGATCCGGACGCGGTTGAAGCTCCAGGGCTCCAGAATCTCATGACGACCGCCCCTGCTCCAGGATCAACTCAACTTCCTCGGTGCTCAGCCCTGTGGACTGGGCCAGAGACGTGACCGAGCTGCCTTTACGATGGCCGGTGATGATGACCTGCCTTAAAAATTGGGGCGATCGAGAAAGGCCCTCAGCCTGTTGGAGCAGAGCGCGGACCTGCTTCTCGCGTTCGGCGAGCCGGCTGTCGAGCTGGAGAAGCTCGGTCTGGCGAGCAGAGAAGTTAGCCAGAATCTGCTGTTCAAGGTCCACGTTTTGATCGATTCGGGCCAGAAACTCGCGCTGGTTTTGCTGCAGTTTGGCCAGCAGTTGCTCGGATTTGCGCAACCGCAAAAAAAAGACGACCACGCCGGCCAGGAGAACGACCTCAAGCAGGCTCACGGCCAGGATTACCCAGTAGGATATATGCATTGAACGCCGGATACGGAAGGCTTTTTACAAAGGCTTTATGGTTGGGTTGGGAGCATGTTCGCAGTTGGCATTTTGCAACTCGCTAAACAGAACTGGCTTAGATTTCAACCACTTCGCTGTATTGCCTGGATGACTGGATGACTGGAGCAGGATCATACCTTGATATTCACGATCTGCCCGGACCAGGGATCGTTATTTTCCATGGGTTCCTGGTCGGATTGTTCTCGGCTTCGCTGATCGCGGGGATGCCGGTGGCCGCGGCCGGAACCATGCTCATCCTCGGGCCGGACCTGATGGCTTTCCTGCGTCTTGCGAAGTTCCGCAATCTTTTCCCGCTCCCGTTGCAGGGCCTCCTTCATCACTTGCGCTGTCAGGGCCTGCTGCATCGGCGGCCGATCCTGCTCGACCTGGATCAGTTTTCCGACCTTCGGAAGCAGGGAAAGCAAAACGGGGAGCTGAACCTGTTGCGACAATTACTGCACCAAGTAGTCCTCGATAAGGATACTCTTCAGGGGTTGACTCAGGTGCTGGTTCATGACCGACATCAAATCCGTTTTCAAGGCTTCGGCGGCATCGGCACGCTTCAGGGTCGGCAAAGGGCGGTTGTTCAGAAAGTAGTAGACCGCATCCCTGAGGATGATGTTTTTGCGCTGAATTTCCAGGGAGAGAGTGGGATCCTCAATGACCAGAACCATGCGCAGCGATAGAAAGAACACGCCGTCATCCTGGGCGAACGCCACCCAGAAAGGATCCAAGGGTTGAGTAAATTCCTCCACCACCGGCTTCGATACGGGAACTGGCGGCGCCTCGGGCAGGGATACGACTTCGGGGGCAGGAGGAGGCCGGGTGAACCAGAATGCAAGACCTGCCAGCAGGATGGCGACAAGTACTCCGACAATGAGCAGAAATCTTCGGGACGTTTGGGCCGGCGGTTCCGATTCCGGCTCTGAATCAGCTCCGGCTCGTTTTTTGTCCTGGGTCGGCTTGGGCGGGGGAGCTTCCTCGGGCAGATCATCCAGAAAAGGCGCGTCATCCAGATCCAGGGCGACCTTTTGGTTCGTCTCATTTGCAACCGGCTCATGGTCGAGGACCTGTTCATCCCGTTCCAGCGGGTTGACTTCAATGGGCAGGGACGGATTTGGAGGCTTGTTCATAGCCGGTGCTCCCCGCGCTGATCATGCCTCGCTCGATTCATTCCGACGAATCATCCAAAAATCTTGTCGATCTTCTGCCCAAGCGTTTCCGGCGTGAACGGCTTGACGATGTAGTTGGACACTTTCGCCTGGACGGCCTCGATGATGTTCTCCTGCAGGCCTTCCGCGGTGACCATCAAGAACGGCACGTCCGCATATTCTTCGCTGGCCCTGACCTTGCGCAGCAGCTCAATGCCGGTCATCTTCGGCATGTTCCAGTCGGAAATGACGAAGTCGATCCGGTCCTTGTTCAGCACTTCCCAGGCCGTGGTGCCGTCGTCCGCCTCGACAATGTTGGTGAACCCGAGTTGGCGCAAAATATTCTTGATGATCCGTCGCATCGTCGAAAAATCATCGACCACGAGAACGCGCATGTTTTTATCGTAACCCATCAGATTTTTCTCCTTTTTCCGGGTGGGTGTGATTGCCTGCCTGGTGCAGCCGGGCGAACTTGTCGCGCAGTTTGGCCAGAGCCTGAGAGTGCAGCTGCGAGACCCTGCCCTCGGTAATGCTCATCACCAAGGCGGTTTCACGCATATTCAATTCATCGGCATAATACAACGAGAGGACCATCTGCTCTCTGGGCGTCAATTCATCAATAAGATGCGCAAGCTTGTCAATCATTTCCTTGTGCAAAGCGTGAGCGAAGGGATCGTTCTTCGTGGTGCTCAAGGAACGCAGCAGACTGTCTTCCAGGCCGTCCAGGCTGATGCAGATCTGATTCTGAAGGGCTTCGAGTCCCTCCTGGATTTCCTTGCCGGAAAAACCTGTCATTTCTTGCAATTCGCCCATGCTCGGAGTTCGCCCCGATAACTGCTCGATTTTCCGTACGCTTTCCTCAAGCACGCGAACTCTTTGCCGCAAACCGCGGGTAAACCAGTCCAGACGCCGCAATTCGTCCAGCATGGCGCCCTTGATTCTGGTTTCGGCATAGGTATCGAACTTGATGCCCATCCCGGCATTGAATTTTTCCAGTGCCTCGATCAGCCCGAGACTGCCGGCGCTGAGCAGTTCCCCCAATTCAATGTGCTGGGGGAGCTTGGCTTTCATGCGCAGGGCAATGATCTTCACTTTCGGGGCATAATGCTCCGCAATGGCTCCGCGGGCAGCAGGACCGGCCGAGGCCCAGTCCGTCTGACCCGTCTCAAACCGATGCCAGTCATCAGTTGTTGAAGAGGAGCTTTTTCCAGAAGAATTTGATATTGCCATCGGTTTTGGCTGATTGGGGCCAGTTCAGGATGTTTTCGGCCACCTTTTGCACGCCCAGGGCCACGGCCGAGGAAGGAAAAAGACTGCAGAACGGCGTCTGGCGAGTCACGGCCTGCCTGACAACCGGGTCCTGGGGCAAAGAGCCGATCAAATCCAGAGAAACCCCGTCCAGAAACTTGTCGCAGGCGGCCGCAAGCCGTTCATACGTTTGCTTGGCCTGCTTGGGATTCGCGGCCAGATTCACGACGATTTTGAACTTGTGGACTCCATGCTTGTTGTGCAGCACCTTGATCGTTGCGTAGGCGTCGGTCAAGGCGGTGGGTTCCGGAGTCAGCACAAGGACACGCTCCTGCACGGCCAAATTGAAGTACATAACGTTGTCCCCGATGCCCGCCCCGGTGTCCACGATCAGAATATCCGTTTCCAGACCCAGAGGCTCCAGGGCTTCGATCAGTTCCAGCTTCTGTCCGGTAGTGAGCTTGAGCATTTCGGGCACGCCGGAGGATGCCGGTAAAATCCGGAAACCATACTCCGTCTTCACCAGGACATCATTGAGACTCTTTTCCTCGAAAATGAGATGAAAAAGATTGTACTGCGGAGCCAGGCCCAGGAGTATGTCCACATTGGCCAATCCAAGGTCCGCATCCATCAACAGGACTCTCTTTCCCATTTTTTGCAACGTGTAGGCCAGGTTCACCGAAAGATTCGTCTTGCCCACCCCGCCCTTGCCGGAAGTTATGGAGAGTACAAGTGGATTTTGCTCGTTCATGTACGTCATGATTTCCTCACGATTACGTGATATTCGCCATCAGTGCAAAAAAATATTGCGCCTGTTCCTGATTAGCAAGTGGTTCTTGGGGTTGATTGTATTGAACATGACTTGATCGGTCTTGCCCTTGTGACGGAAACACAGTGGTACGCATTCTGTCCGGAAACGTATTCGTTTCCCCCGCGTAACGTTTTTCTGCCCTTACCCTGCTCATTCTTTTTTTTCGATTTTTCCGCTTCGGGGATGTTATGGAGCGATTTCGATTTCGATTGCGATTTCGATTGCGATTGTGGGTTTGGGGACGTGGGCGATTGCATTTTGAATCTCAGGCGTTGGCTGTTTGGGACGGAAGACGGTGGGTGAAGATCAGTTTCCAGAGGTTCTGGTGATCCGCGGCGGCCAGACCGGTGCTCAGGGATGTGCCGTAGGAAAACGCGGAAACCGGCAGCCGGGTGCTGTAGCCGATATTGATCAGGGAACCGAAGACGTCGGACTCGTCAAGCTTGGTCCAGATCAGGCTGGCCAGGCACGGAATCTGGAATTTCCTGATGAAATTTCGCAGACTGGTACTGGAGTAGTGCGGACTGAGCACAAGGTGCGCCGCGCAGTTGCCCTGCAGGGGGATTTCCTTGTGCATCAGCCAGGCGTCGAGATGTTCGCCGGCCGGCAGCCCCGGCAGGTCCACAAAAACAGTCTCGTGCGCCGGGGATTCCCGGATCAGCTTTTGCCAATCCTCGGGATTGCGCAAGTCGATAAAGGGAAATTCACCCAGTTCCGCATAGTGCTGGAGCAGCATGCGTCCTTTTCCATGATGCTGATCCGCATTGGCCAGAACGATGCGCCTGCCGGGCTGTTCGCGGCGCAAATTCAGGGCCAGGCGCAGCAGGGACGAGGTCTTGCCGGAGCCGTTGGGACCGATAAAGGCATGTATACGTTCCGGCCAGTTGCGCGTTGTCCACGGTTTTACGGCCACGACGGTCCGGAGTTCTTCCAGGATGGATCTGTCCGGAGCGTTTTTCAAGGCGCGCCAGAGATGCATGGCCACCTCGGGCAGGATCTCTTCCCGTTCCAGGTATTCCAGGGCCTGGCGTTGCCTGGGAGAAAGCAGGTTGTAATCAGCCTGGGGCTTGAGCACGCTGAACAGGTGATCCTTGAGGCAGCTCCACTCCTGGTGCATCTGCTTCCAGCCCGGATAGGGGGTGGCGCTTTCCGGTTCCGGCTGGACCGCGACAGGAGCTCGGTTTCCGTTGGATGACGGCTCGAGGGCGGCCATGATTTCGCAGCAGGGTTTTCCATTTTCCGTGCTGGTATGGGTGCTCAGGATGACCGCATCAGGGCCCAGCTCGGCCCGGATCAGATTGAGAACCGTGCGCGTGTTAGGCCCGCGAAACGTCTTAACCTGCATGTCCCATCCTCACGGTTGCCGCGGACCGCAGATTGATGCCGGCGGGAATCTCGGCCTGGGAGATGATGGGCAGGGTGGGAATGAACCTGGTGATGAGCTGCGCCAGATGAGTACGCAAGCTCGGCGTGGTCAGGACCACGGGCTGGCCTTCCTCGACCATGGCTTTTTCCATGGACGACTGCAGTTTCTGAATGAGCTGCTGCCCGTGGGCCGGATCGATGTTCAGGTAGACGCCCTGTTCCGTCTTGCGCAGATTGTCCTGCAGCAAGCGCTCCCATTCCTGATCCAGAATAATCACCGAAAGGTTGTTTCCGCTTGCAAGGTAAGGTTTGACGATGGTCCGAGCCATCCGCCCCCGGACGTATTCCGTCAGGAGATCCGGATCCTTGATGCTTGGTCCGAAATCGGCCAGGGTTTCCACGATGGTCAGCATGTCGCGGATGGAAACCTGCTCCCGCACCAGATTCTGGAGAACCCGCTGCACCGTGCCCAGGGACATGATGCCGGGCACCAGTTCCTCCACGGCCTTGGGCGCGCGCTTGGCCAGGTTGTCCAGCAGGGATTGGACTTCCTGACGGCCAAGGAACTCGAATAGATTGCGGCGGAAAACCTCGGTGACGTGCGTTGCGATGACCGTGGAGGGATCGACCACGGTATAGCCGGCAAGCATGGCCTCGTCCTTCTGCTTTTCCGGAATCCACAATGCCGGCAGGTTGAACGCCGGTTCGCGGGTTTCCACGCCCTGGATGCGGTGCTTGGCGTCACCGGGATCCATGGCCAGGAAATGGTCGATCAGAATTTCCGCCGAAGCAACCTGATTGCCTTTGATCAGCACGACGTACTGCCCGGGCTTGAGCTGCAAATTGTCACGCAGGTGCAGAGAGGGAATGATCACCCCCATTTCCAGGGCGAACTGGCGGCGGATGGAGCGGATGCGGGCCAGGAGATTGCCGTTCTGGTCTTCGTCCACCAGGGGGATCAGGCCGTAGCCGACTTCCAGTTCCAGGGCGTCCAGGGGCAACAGGGCCTGAACCTCTTCGGGCGTGTCCAGGCTCGGCGCCTTGGGCTTGGCGGCCTGCTCGGCAAGCTCCTGGGCCTCGGTCAGCCCGTTGCCGGCATAACGCGATATTGCATAGAGCAAGGCGGCAAACAGAAGAAAGATGAAGGTGGGCATGCCCGGAACCAAGCCCAGGACCAGCAGGATGGCCGAAACCAGGCGAAGGGCCTTGGAGTGCAGGGTCAACTGGCCCAGAAATTCCTGGCCCATATCGGCTTCGGCCGCGGCCCGGCTGACGATGATGCCCGCGGAAGTGGAGATGATCAACGAGGGAATCTGGGCAACAAGGCCGTCGCCGATGGTCAGGATGGTAAAGGTGGCCGCGGCGTCGCCCCAGCCCATGCCGTGCTGGAAGACGCCGATGAACAGTCCGCCGACGATGTTGATGGCGGTGATGATCATGCCTGCGGTGACGTCCCCGGAAACGAACTTCGCCGCACCGTCCATGGCGCCGTAGAAGTCGGCTTCCTTACGAATTTTTTCCCGGGCCTTCTTGGCTTCGATTTCATCGATCAGACCGGCGTTGAGATCTGCTTCAATGGCCATCTGTTTCCCTGGCATGGCGTCCAGTGTGAAACGGGCTGCTACTTCGGCGATCCGGGTCGTACCCGTGGTGATGACCTTTTTGTTCAGAATGAAAATTACCAGAAAGATGATCACGCCGATGACGTAGTTTCCGCCCACGACGAACTGGCCGAAGGCTTCGATCACCTTGCCGGCGGCGCCGGGTCCCTGGTCGCCGTTTAGCAGGATCAGCCGGGTGGAGGCCACGTTCAAGGCCAGCCGCAACAGCGTGGTCACCAGGAGCAAAGACGGAAAGATGGAGAATTCCAGGGGAGAACGCATGTACATGGCCGACAGCAGGACCACGAAACCCAGGGAGATGCTCAAGGTGAACATGGCATCCAGGACGATCGTGGGCATCGGAATGAGCATCACGAAGAGGATGGTCACCACGCCGCCGGCCAGGAGGATGTTGCCGATACCGGAAAACCGGGAATAATCGATGTTGGTGAGGGGCGCCGCGAGTTGAGCCATGGTTTTGACGCTCTAATTCGTGATCAAGGGGTTGTGTTTGTGAAAATTCCCGCTTTGCGGCCATTTTCAGGCAGGGGTGATTCGAAATCAGATTATCTGCGCCGGAATTTTGGCAGCTGGGCAAGTATGGAAGCCACGGCCTGGAACAGTTCCTCCGGGATCATCTGTCCGACGTCAACGCTTTTATACAAGGCCTGTGCCAGCGGCTTGTTTTCCCGGATGGGGATATTGTTTTCCCTTGCAATATTCCGGATTTTCTCGGCCATGAAGTCCGCGCCCTTGGCCAGCACCACCGGGGACGGGGCTTCCAAAGCATTATAGCTCAGGGCGATGGCCAAGTGGGTGGGGTTGGTGATGACCACGTCCGCCTTGGGTACGCTTTCGAGCATCCGTTTTTGCATCACGGCCATCATTTTCTGGCGCTGTTTGTTCTTGATGGTCTGATCGCCTTCGGCCTGCTTGCGCTCGTCCTTGACGTCGTGCTTGGTCATTTTCAGGTTTTCTTCATAATCCCAACGTGTGTAGGCCAAATCTGCAATGCCGATGATCAGCATCGGGACCAGGGCGTACATGACCATCTTGGCTCCGGTCAGGAGCATGTACGTAGCCACTGTCAGGGCGTCTTGGTAAAATAAGGGGATGAAGTTGGGAGCTTCCTGCCTGAGTACAAGATACGGCGCATAGCCCACGGCAATGGCCATGAACAGGCTGCGCAGCAGGCGGACGGCGGTCTGTGTGCTGAAAAAAAGGCGCTGAATCCCAGCGACAACATTAAGCTTTTTCCAAAAATTGGAAAGTTCGAAAACCTTCAGCGTCCAGAGATGTCCCACCTGCAGACGTACGGTCAGAAACGCCACCAAGGCGCAAGTGAACATCACGGGCAGGACCATCACCGCGATCTTCCAGGAAATGGTCTGGAACAGCAGATAGATGGTTTCCGGGGTGAACTCCGTGTGCAGATTTTCGCTGAAGGTCCAGATGAACAGCGTCTGCATGTGGGCGACCATGAACTTGACCATGAAGAACAGGGCCAGGAAACCGCCCAGCAGGACCGTGACCTTGGGCAATTCCTGGCTGCGCGGAACATTGCCCTTTTCTCGAGCCTTGTCGCGATGTTTCGGGGTGGCTTGTTCGGTTTTACTCGGATCGCTCTGGGGCATGGCCTACTCCGTGCGGCATGGCAATAATGCTAGCGTCCGCTGAGCATCACGCCCTGGAACATGGAACCGAGCAGGAGGATGAATTCCTGGACATACAACCCCATGATCGTGAACATCGTGCCCAAGAACAGAAAGCCCACCGCAATCTTCAAGGGAAAACCGACAAAAATGACGTTCATCTGCGGTGCGGCCTTGGCGACCAGGGCCAGAGCCAGGTCAACCAGAAACAGGGCGACCATCACCGGGCTGGCAATCTTGATGGCCAGGACAAAAATTTGACTGGAGTAATGGATCATCTGTTCCGAAAGAGCGGGAGTGAGCAGCAGGCCGCCGGGAGGAACCAGGCTGAAGCTGTGGGTCAAGGCGTTCAGGAGGTGCAGGTGGCCGTTGAGGCTCAGAAAGACAAGCAGGGAGGTCATGTACAGAAAGTGCGCGGTGACAGCCATGCTCACCCCGCTGCTGGGATCCACGACGCTGACCATGGCAAAACCCATCTGAAAGCCGATCAACTGGCCGCCGGTCTGGATGGCCGCGAAAAGCACCCGCACAATCAGTCCCAACGCCAGCCCGAGAAGAAGTTCGCCGAGGATCATCAGGGCGATCATGAAGGGATGTGCCGGAAAATAGTCCGCGGAGAAGGATAGGTGCGGCCACAAACCAAGAGTCAGGACCAGGCACAGAGCCGCCTTGGCCGGCACCGGAATGTTTTCGCCCCCGAAAAACGGCAGCATGAATACGATGAGGCTGATCCGGAAGAGGGTCAGGAAAAAACTGAGAAAGATTTGCGGATCAAAAGAAAACAGGTCCATGGTCCGAAGCAAAAGCAAGTTTTGGACCAAGGAGCATCCGCGGCCGAATCGTCCGGAGCGTAATCAGTGGCGCCCTAAGTCGACGCAGAAGTTTGCGAGGTTGCAAAACAAGGCAAGACAACCACGGGTTTTATTCGTCACGTCGCTGAGAGCATGGAACGATCAACTGCCCCGCGGACGGAACCGGCGGACCATACTGGCGAAATCGGCCAGTTCCCTAGCCTCGGCGGCCGAGCCATACCGCAGCCGGATGTAGGCATTGCTCAGGGAGTGGATCGAACTGGCCAGGTCCGGACGGAGTCGGGCTGCACGACGAGCGAAGTCAAGGGGGCCCTCCTGGGGCTTACGGCTGATGCCGACTCGGGCCAGTCGCTTGCAGAACAAGGCATAGGACCGGTCCGGAAGATCTCTGAATGGCTGGCCGCGCAGCAAAATGATTCCGTACACCATGGCCGCGACGACAAAGCACAAGGCGAGAGCAAGGATCGGATATCCATACCGCTCGAAACGTGTTGTTCCGCTGAGGCCAAGACGTTCCAGGAACCGGCGTTGCCGTTCAAAGCCGAAATCCAGCACCCACTGGTTCCAGAATGTGTTGGCCGCATCCCATCCCTGACTCAAACCGCGCCAGGCGCTGATCATCCAGCGTACTTCACGGGTGGAGAAAATGCCGGGCACATCGATGTTCGGCACCAGAGCCTCGGCACCGATATCTATGCGGTCAGGGGCAAGCACGCTGGTGGGATCAACCCGGACCCACCCTGCGTCATCGAGCCAGACTTCGCTCCAGGCGTGGGCATGATACTGGCGGACAACGTGGTAGTTGCCGAGAGGATTGTAGTCCGCACCCTGGTATCCGATGACCACCCGAGCCGGCACACCCGCCGCACGCATCAGAAACGTGAAGGCTGATGCGTAATGTTCACAGTAACCGCTGCGGGTGCGGAACAGAAATTCATCCACGGCTTCTTCTCCCAGCAGGGGAGGATGCAGAGTGTAGACAAAGAAGTTCGATTGAAAATGGTCAAGAGCCCGTTGCGCGATCTCCTGATTGCTTCCGGTCTCTTCAGACCAGTTCCGGGCCATGACCCTGGCGCGAGGGTTGCCAGCCGAGGGCAGAACCAGGGCGCGCTGCAACTCGTCCAGAGAGGGATCCGCGGCCCTGTAATCCAAAGCTGAAAACAATCTGTACTGGGCACGCTGTCGGAGTTCCTCCAGGGCCTGGAGCCTGAAATCCGGAGCCGCTTCCGCATTGGAAGGAACTTGCGTCGGCATTTCCAGGGCCGGCAACCAGCGATGCCCGTGCGCCTCCATGGTCAGCACATACTGAATCGGTTCCAGGATCGGGACGAGGCTCCAGGCCTTGGCCTCCTGTTCCGGCGACCCGGATCCGGCCCGCCAGGTCCGGCCGTCTGTTTCCCAGAGCACCAAAACCCGCCAATACATGCGGCCGACATCGGGAGCAGAATCTTCAAAAGCAACCCGAAAGACCACTTCCGACGATTGGAGCAGCTCATTGATGTCGCCGGGGCTCATGGTGTCGCTCAGTCCTGTGAGCCCGGTTTCCTGCCGATCGAACAAGCTCCACAACGAGCCGGACATGCGGGGAAAGAGCAGGAACAGGATCAGCATCACCGGCAGTGCCTGGGCAGTCATGACCGTGGCCCGGCGAAGCCGGAACATCAGGCTGGCCCGACTGGCGGGATGGGCCGTTCCGATCCAGGAGGCCGTGATCAGAAGAAATACCGGGATCATGTAAGCGGCGGCAAGCAGACTTCGACTGTGCAGGAACTGCAACAGGATCAGCATGTAGGCCATGAAGAGGATCAACAGGTAATCCCGCCGGCTGCCGGCCTCGAAGGGCTTGAGACCCATCAACAAGAGCAGCAGGGACGTCCCCGGCTCAGGGCCCAGCAAACGACCGTAGGAAGCGTAAACCCCGGCGATGCAGCCCAGGGTCAGAGCGAGACGGATCATCCTGGACGGCAGGAGCTTGGGACGAACCACTGCATACAACCGCAGGGTCCAAAAAACCACGCAAGCCAATCCGATCCATGCGGGCAGCCGAAAAAAATGCGGCAGGGCAGCCAGGAAAGCGGGCAAAAGAATCCAGCACCACGGACCAAAGGGGCTTTGCAGGACGGAGTCCAGGATACGGCGCATTAAAAAGGCTCGCTGGTTTTGCGTCCGTAAAGCGCCAAGGCCTGCAGGCAGGCATGCATCTGGGCAGGACCGAGACCCGGCGGGACATGACGGCCGGGCATCCGAAGACTGTAGGAGCGGCCCGCTTTTTCCGCATCCAGGACCCCGCGGCAAAGCTGCGACAATTTGGCTTCGGTTTCCTCCCCGGCCAAAGCGTCCCAGTCCAGCAGGATCACATCGCCTTCCACCTCGCCGATGAAATCCTTGGAAACCAAACCTGCGCCTCTGGCCACGGCCTTCCAGGCGATTCGCCGCACGTGATCGCCATCCCGGTACCCGCGCAAGCCGTCATATTCGTCACCATCCCGGTCTGTTCGCGTCTGGGCCGATTGCCCCAACGCGTCGGAGCTCGCCAAGGGAGCAGCCCGCGAGGCCGGAGCAGGATAGACCACGCAGTTCAAGGGCAGCAGGACCCAGGACCAGGCCCGGTACAAGCCCAAAGGAAAGACGGTGCTGACAACAATTCGGGCCGGCCGCAGCAAACCTCGCGTTTCCGCGAGCAACGTCGGATTGTAGACCATCTCCTGCCGGGCATCGATATCCCGGCACAGAGCGTGCTCCTGGGACCACGCGTCAATATTTCCGGATTCAGCATCTGTTCGGCACCAACCGACCCGAATCGCATGTCGGGGGATGCTGGTCGGATTGACAATGATGATGGGGAAGACGGCCTGGAAGCCCGCGAAAACAGGCAAAGCCCGACCATAACTGACCAGCAGGCCGGAAAGACCGCGATGGGTATGAAAAATGCCTACAAGAGCAATGCCCGCCAGCAAAAAAGTCAGCAGATATCCCGGGGGGTTGTTATAGTTGATGGAGATGAGCAGCATGACCCCGAGCAGCATGAAAAAACCAAGGCCGGTTTTTGTGGGTAGGATATAGATCCGATTATGACCCAGCTGGATGGGCCCCCGAGTGTCTCTTCGTGATCGGGAATTGGAACGGAAGCTGTAGTGCAGACGTTTCCAGAGCGAGAACAGATACATGAGGATTCAATACTGAAGAGGACCTGGAACGGCAATAAAAAAGGCAGGCCTCCCTGAGGAGGCCTGCCTGCAGATGCTGCGTAAAGAAGTGAAAATTAGCGTTTTGAGTACTGAAAGCGGGCGCGGGCCGAACGCAGACCGTACTTTTTGCGTTCCTTGATCCGGGCGTCGCGCGTAAGAAAACCGGCGCGCTTCAGGGTCGGACGCAGTTCGGCGTCATAGGAAAGCAGCGCACGGGAAATGCCGTGACGCAGCGCCTCAGCCTGACCGGCCACGCCACCGCCGTCAATGGTGGCCTTGATGTCGAATTTGCCCAGAGTCTTGGTCAGGTTCAGGGGTTGGCGCACGATCATCTGCAGAGTGGCCCGAGGAAAATATTCGTCGAAAGGACGATTGTTCACCAGGATCTGACCGCTGCCCGGGTATATCCTGGTTCTGGCCACGGCGGACTTGCGTCGTCCGGTTCCATAGAAAAAATCACTGCTCATGCCTGACCTCTCTTAGACATCCAAAGTTTTAGGCTGCTGGGCCGAATGCGGATGCTCGGCGCCGGTATAGACCTTCAATTTCTTCAACAAGGCGCGCCCCAGACGATTCTTGGGAAGCATGCCTTTGACAGCGTGTTCCAGGACGTACTCGGGTTTGGTCTGGAGCATGGTCCGCAGGTTGGTCTGCTTCAGCCCACCCATATAGCCGGAGTGGCGATTGTACATCTTCTGGTCCAGCTTGTTTCCCGTAGTCTTTACCTTTTCGGCGTTGACCACCACGATGAAATCGCCGTTGTCCATGTGCGGAACAAATTCAGGCTTATGTTTTCCACGCAATCGATCGGCAATCGTTGATGCCAGCCGGCCGAGAACCTTGTCGTCGGCATCAATCACAAACCATTCGCGATTAAGTTCCGCCGCGGTGGGTGAATATGTTTTCATGCTCCGTCTCCTCGTTCAAAACTGAAAGAGGTGGTCTATACTCGGTGCAGGCAAAAGATGTCAAGCATGTTTCCCAGAGCAGATTTGTTCTCGCACTACGGGCGCTCTGAATCGGTATCGAAATCGAAATCGTGATCGTAATCGATTCCTGGTAACTTTCCGATTTCGATAGCGATTTCGATTTCGATGATTGATGGCCCACCCTGGAGGCTCCCTTTGAACATACTGCAATCTACCACTCTAAAATTATGGATATTTTGCAGAGAACAAAAAGGCTGGCATGTTTCCAAAACGCAGCATCAAATTTGGTTCGGACTCACCGGCACAGCGCTGATCCGTTCCTCATACACGGACATCAGGAACATCACGGCAATGGGGGTCGTGAACAGCGCGCCGATGGCGAAGGAGCCGCCGATGGCCTGAATGGCCCAGAAAATAAGAACCACCACGAGATGTTCCCCGATGTTGTTCTTGAACGACATGCGCATGCTTTCCATGAGAGCGTCGAT
Organism: Desulfonatronum thiosulfatophilum; assembly: GCF_900104215.1. Lineage (NCBI taxonomy): Bacteria > Pseudomonadati > Thermodesulfobacteriota > Desulfovibrionia > Desulfovibrionales > Desulfonatronaceae > Desulfonatronum > Desulfonatronum thiosulfatophilum. The sequence continues at coordinate 47,454 of NZ_FMXO01000021.1, forward strand.
CAACCCCAGCCCCCTGTCCGTCATCAGGGGCGGCATGTAGACCGCTCCCACGGCAAGACCGACAATAACGGCGAGGCCGGGGAGGACCAGAAGCGCCAACCCCAGACTCACGGCCAGGACGGCCAGCACGGTAAAAGCCAGCAGGGGCAGAAAAAGTCCCATGAACGAAAACAGGTCGCCGATCTTCGGCTCCCGCCCTACCCGGATCACCAGCAGCACGGCATGCATGTAGCCGGCCATCATCACCGGAGCGAGAATGCCCAGGGTCAGGAATGAAGCCAGAAACATGACCAAAGTCATCAGGACCAGGGGCACAATGAATCGAAGCGTCATTTCCCAGGCCAGCACCAGATGTTTCTTGAAATCCATTGAGTTCTCCCGATGTCGAGGCGTACATTACGGCAATGACGACAGTGCGTCTTTCTTTCAATTCATGGTCATTTGCAGTAGGCAGAAGGCAGATACGAACATTCTCATCGCAAATCAGATCCGGCCAATCCGCAGCCTGCCTGACCTGAACCTGACGACACGACGAAACTTCTCCGAAACCAGATGGCCAACAATTTGAGCAAACAAAACCAGCCCACCTGGGACAGAACCACGGTGCTTCGCTACGCCCTGATGCAGATCCCCGGAGTGGCGCTGGTCGGCGCAGGGCTCTGGTTTCTGCACAGTGTACTGGGACTTTCCGAAAGGTCCGCCTGGATGCTCATGTTGCTCTGGCTTGCCAAGGACACATTGATGTTCTTTTTCGTCTGGCCGGCCTACCAGGCAAATGTCGGTGACGGATGGTACTCCCTGGTCGGCCTGCGAGGCGAGGTGCGCGGCGAAATGCACCCCGAGGGGTACATCCGCATTGGCGGCGTGCTCTGGAAAGCCAAGGCCGATCCGAAGACCTGTCCGATCCCGCCTGGAACCGTGATCGAAGTCGTTGGCAGGGAGGGCATCAAGCTGATCGTGCGCCCCCTGCCTCCCCCGAATCCTGAGCAAGACATCTAGATCCTATTTCAGAATCCCGCACCACTCGGCATCTTGCGCGTTCTCAAAGGCAAGAACCCGGTCCTCACGCAGAAAATAGCAGTAGGTGACCGGCAGATAGGCCTGACGCTCCTCGCTTTTCAGGGAAAAACGAACCCGCCCGACATATCCGGGAACATTTTCCGCATTCATCGGAAGCAGTCCGACAGAGGGCGGACTGACCACGACATTGCGCAGAACCATGTCGCCCGGATACGTCTCGAAGACATGAGCCATGACCACGTCCTGGAACCGCACGGGAAACGGCCCGCATTCCACGTCCTGCAATGCTTCGGATCCGGTTGCGGAACGCTGCTGCCCCGGGGCGCAGGCCATGATCATGGCGGACAGGAACACGATGCCGACCAGGATGACACGAAATGGAATCCGGTATGGAATCAAGGAGTGAAACATGGAGACCTCATGGGGATGCGGGTTGAGGACTGCGACGAAAACCTATCCGACGCAAAGGCGAAGAGCAACAGTTCCCGGAAATGATCCGTATAAACGCTCTGCGACCGCTACCCCCAACCTCCACCCAGTGCCTTGAACAGGGTTGCCGTTGCGGTGAGGCGGTCGCGGAGGGCGTTGTTCAGGTTTTGTTCCGCCGCGAGCCGTGACCGGTGCGCATCGAGGAACTCGATGAACCGGATCAGGCCCTGACGGTAGCGGATGTTCGCCAGTTCCTCGGTGCGCCGGGCAATGGCCAGCTGGCGGGAAACCGCCTCCACCTGGTCCATGGTGCTTTGATGCAGCACCAGCGCGTCGCGAACCTCGTTGAAGGCCAGGTTCACGGTTGCCACATATCCGGCCTCGGTCTGAAGGTATTGCGCCTGGGCGGTTTCCACCCGCGCTCTGTTCCGTCCGAAATCCAGCAGGGGGCCGGCGGCGCCGATGCCCAGATTCCAGACCTGTGCCGATGAACCGAAGAGATCATCGATCTCCAGGGCGTTCGCACCCAGCAGCGCTGCCAGATTCAACCGGGGCAGGCGCTGGGCCTGGGCGATCCCGATCCGGGCGGAGGCAGCTTGCAGGGACGCTTCCGCGGCCCGGATGTCCGGGCGGCGAAGCAGCAGTTCCGAGGGCAGAACCTGGGGGACGAGCTCGGGATTGCGGATTTGCGTCAGGTCTCGGGCGTCGTATTCGCGTTCAGCCATCAGCTCGGCCGGACTCAACCCGGTCAGAACGCCCAAGGCGCCTTCCAGCCTCCGGAGCTGTCCGATCCGCGGAGGAAGCAGGGCTCGGGTCGCTTCCAGTTCCGTCTCAGCCTGGCGCAGGATGAGTTCGTCGATCTCCCCATACCTGAACCGCACCGTTTGCAGACGATAGGTCTCCTCGAGAATGTTCAGGGCTTCCGAGGTGATGTCCAGTTCCCTCTGGGCCGCCTTTAAGTTGAAATAGGTGGCGACCACCTCGGTGATCACGCTCAGGCGCACGGCGTCATGGGTGAAACCGCTTTCCCGGAGCAGGGCTTCGGAAGCCTCGCGTTCCCTGGCTGCCCGGCCCCAGATGTCCACCTCATAGTTCAGAACGCCCGCCAGAGTGAAGAGATTGACCGTTGTTCCCTGGCTATGAGGTACGCCCGTGACGGCCCCGGACGCCCTTTGGCGGACGGCGTCGGCCTGGAAGCCGACGGTCGGGAACTGGTCGGCGGTGCTGAATCCCAGCCGCGCCCGGGCCTCCTGAATCCTGGCGGCCTGCATTCGGATGTCCAGATTGTCCGCCACGGCACGGTTCACCAGCTCATCCAGATCCGGATCGCCGAACTCCACCCACCATTGCCTCCAATCCTCACCTGCGTCGAGAACACTCCGCTCCTGAACATCCAGGACATCGTTCGGCGGCCATGCCGCGGGCAATTCCAGATCCGGGGCTCGGTAATGCGGACCAAGGGCGCAGCCGCTGAGAAGCAACGCCAGCAATGCCAGGAGTCCGTGGAAAAAACGGGACATGGTTCGGCTATTCATTGCAGACCTCTTTCTTGGGGCGGAGCATTTTTCGATTATGAAACCAGAACGAGGAATCATCCATCAGTTTGTAAAACAGGGGCACGAAGAGCAGGGCCAGCGAGCTGGCGAAGATCATGCCGCCCACGACCACCATGCCGATTTCCTGGCGGCTGTTGGCTCCCGCGCCGGTGGCGAAGACCAGAGGCAGGGAGCCGATGATGAAGGTCAACGCGGTCATCATGATCGCCCTGAATCGCTGCCGGGCCGCGGCCAGAGCCGCATCAAAGGCGCACAGGCCCTTTTCCTGCCGGTTCTGGGCCGCGAACTCCACGATCAGGATGGCGTTCTTCGCGGCCAGACCGATGAGCACCAGCAGTCCGATCTGGAAATAGATGTCATTGGGAAAACCGCGCCACAAGCCGAAAAGAGCCGCGCCCAGCACGCCAAAGGGCACGGCCGAAGCCACGGCAAAGGGCAGGGTCCAGCGTTCGTACTGGGCGGCCAGAATCAGGAATACCATCAGCAGGCCCAGCCCGAAGGCCAGTCCCCCTGCTCCGGCCGCCGCATCCAGCTGATAGGCTTCGCCGATCCAGCCGAGCTGCTTGTTGCGGTCGAGCATTTCCGCGGCGACCTCTTCCATGGCCTGTTTGGCCTGACCCGTGGTGTATCCAGGGGCGGGGTCGGCAAAGAATTTTGCCGCGACATTGCCGTTGAACCGGTTGATGATGTCCGGGCCGGGGCTGCGCTCCAGGGTGATCAGGGAACTCAAGGGAAGCATTTCCTCAAATTGCGAGCGTACGAAGACCCGGTTCAGGTCTTCCGGCCTGCTGCGGAATTCTCCCTCGGACTGCATGTTGACCTGCCAGTTGCGCCCGGCCAGGCTGAAGTCGTTGACGTACAGGGAGCCGAAGGTGCTCTGCATGACCTCGAAGACTTGGTTAATGGGCACTCCCATGGCCCGCGCCTTTTCCCGGTCCACCTGGGCATGATACCTTGGAATGGCGGTGTCCAGGGTGCTCCTGGCATTGACCAGTTCGGGTCGGGCATTGGCCGCGTTCATCAGACCCGTGGCCAGGGCCTCGATCTCCCGCGGCGAGGAGTCGTCCCGGATCTCCAGATAGCCCTGCACTCCGCCGGTCAGGGAGAGACCCTGGATAGGCGGCGGGGTGAAGGCCAGCACGTTGGCATCGGGAATCCCCATGCCCATGCCCATGATTTGCCCGGCCAGAGACATGGCGTCCTGGCCCGGAGCCGTGCGTTCGCGCCAGTCGGTCAAATTGGCGAAACCCAGGCCCATGTTGGGGCGCAGAGCGGAATCAAAGATGTCGAACCCGGCAATGGCGGTGAATTCCTGGATCTCGTCCAGTCCGGTCAGCATCGCGGTGGCGGTCCGGCGCACGGCTTCGGTCCGGGGCAGGGACGAACCCTGGGGCAGCTGATAGACAACCATGGCCACGCCCTGATCTTCCTGAGGCACTAGGCCGGAGGGCAGGAGAGATACGGAATAAACTGTACCTGCCATGACGCCGAGAAAGAGCAGGACGGCGATCACGGCATGGCGCAGCAGCTTGCCCACGGTCCAGACGTAAATGCCGGTGATTCCGTCGAACAGATAGTTGAACAGGGCGAAAGGGCGGGACGCCTTCCTCGTCTTGCGGTCCAGCAACAGCGCGCACATGGCCGGGGTCAGGGTCAGGGCCACGATCCCGGAAACCACCACGGAGACGGAAATGGTCACCGCGAACTGGCGGTAGAGTTCTCCGGTCATGCCCCCCAGAAAGGCCACGGGAACGAAGACCGCCACCAGGACCAAAGTCGAGGAAACCACGGCGCCGGAGACCTGCTTCATGGTCTCGATGGCCGCCTCTCTCGCGCGCATGTTCTGTTCACGCATCAGTCGGTCCACGTTTTCCAGGACGATGATGGCGTTGTCCACCACGATGCCGATGGAAAGCACCAGGCCGAACAAGGTGAGCAGGTTCACGGAAAAACCCAGGGCCATCATACCGGCAAAGGTGCCGATCAAAGAGACCGGAATCGCGGCGGCGGGAATCAGGGTGGCCCGAAATCGCTGCAGGAACAGGTATGTTACCAGAATCACCAGCGCCACGGCGATGAGCAGGGTGATCATCACCTCGCGAATAGAGATCTCCACGAATTCGGTGGTATCGTAAGCGATGGTGTAGTCCACGCCGGGTGGGAATCGCTGAGAGAGGCTGTCCAGGGTCGCTCGGACGCCGACGGCCGTATCCAGGGCGTTGGCTCCGGGCTGAAGATAGATGCCGATGGGCACCGCGGGCATGTCGTTATAGGTGGCGGAAAAGGCATAGTTCTGGGAGCCCAGCTCGGCCCGGGCAACGTCGCCCAGGCGCAGGACGGCTCCGTCCGCGTCGGAGCGCAGGATGATCCGCTCGAATTCCCGGGCATCGTTCAACTGTCCCGCGGTGGTCACGGCAAAGGTGAAGGCCTGTCCTTCCGGGGCGGGCTGCGCGCCGAGCTGTCCGGCGGCGAACTGGGCGTTCTGTTCGCGGATGGCCGCGGCCACGTCCGAGGGAATGAGGTCGTACTGGGCCATCTTTTCCGGATTGAGCCAGATGCGCATGGAATAGTCCTGGGAGCCGAACAGGGAGGCCTCGCCCACTCCGGGCAGGCGCACCAGTTCGTCCAGCACGTTGAGCAGCGCATAGTTGCTGATGAACAGCGTGCTTTCTTCGCCGCCCGGCGAGTACAGCACCGGGACCATCAGGATATTCGTGGACCGTGCTTCCACGCGCACGCCAAGATCCCGGACCCGTTGCGGCAGTCGGAACAGAGCCGCCTGGACCCGGTTGTTGACGTTGATGGCCGCCACATCGGGGTCCGTGCCCATCTGGAAGGAGACAGTGATGCGCAGGCTGCCGGCATCCGTGGCGCTGGATTCCATGTAGATCATGCTGTCCACGCCGTTGATTTCCTGTTCCAGGGGCGCGGCCACGGAGGCGGCGACGACTTCGGCGCTGGCTCCCGGATACATGGCCGTGACCACGATCTGGGGCGGCACCACGTCCGGATATTGCTCCACCGGCAGCATGCGCAGGGCCGCGGCCCCGGCCATGACAATGATGATGGAGATGACCGAGGCGAAAATCGGCCGATCGATGAAGAAGCGAAACATTACTGGGCCTCCCCGCCGATGATGTTGACGGGCGCGCCCTCGCGCAGGGCCACCTGGCCGCTGATCACAACCCGGTCGCCGCTCCGCAGGCCGTCCAGGACCACCTGCCGACCATCGATCACCGGACCGAGGCGAACCGGACGAACCCGGGCCGTGTCCTGTGCATCGACGATAAAGAGATGCGTGGTTTCCCTGCCCTGGCCAATGGCGCTTTCAGGCACGAGAAAAACACGTTCAAGATGCTGCAGGGCCATCTGAACCCGGACGAATTGGCCGGGGATCAGATTCTGGTCCGGATTGGCGAAAACAGCGCGAACAGCCACGGTGCCGGTCCGGGCGTCGATGGTGCCGGCGGTGAAGTCGATCTCTCCGGACACGGGATGCAATCCGCCGCCTGGGAGAAGCAGGTTTACCTGTCCACGATTCTCACCGCTTCCATTGAGCAGAGACGCATCGTTTTCGGGCATGGAAAAACGGACATGGACCGGGTCGTGCTGCGTGATGGTGGTCAACAAGCCGCCCCATTCAATGAGATTGCCCTCGGACAGGCTTTCCATGTCCGTCAGGCCGCCGACGGGGGCGCGGACTTCGGTGTAGCCGAGGTTGCGCCGGGCGTCGGCCACGGCCACCTCGGCCTGGGCGAATCGTGCCTGGGCGCGTTCAAGCTCGGTCATGGCCCGGTCCCGCTCCAGTTCGCTTACCGCGGCCTCGGCGTACAGCGCCGAGTATCTGTTCCATTCCCGCTGGGCATGGTTCAGGTTGGCCTGGGCGTCGGCCAGATCAGCCTCGGCTCGGCGCAAGGCGATTTCATATCGCTCCGGATCGATCCGGAACAGCAGTTCACCCTGGTTGACCATCCTCCCTTCCTGGTAATGACGTTCCCGAAGGATGCCCTCGACCCTGGCCCGGACCTGAACCTGCCGCGAGCCATGGACTCGGGCGGGATAATCCCGCATCACGTCAACGTCCTGCACCTGGGCGTGGATGATCACGACCGGCGCGGGAGGCATCTGACGCTGCGCGGTTTCAGACGTTTCACCGCAGCCCCCGAGCCCGAGGGCCAGCAGCACAAGCACTATCACGGCAGCACCAAGCCGAATGGAACAAACACCTCTTTGCATCAACCCCTCCGTTGCTCACACATCTTATGTTGAACCCAATGCCGCGGCGTTCGCGCTATACGGCATTCTCCAAACTCCGACTTCCTGAATGCCGTCTCCTCAACCCGGCTCCTGCCCTTTGTCCGCCGTCTCTTTCGCCACCTTGGTCCAGTGCGTATGGGAGACCCAGCCGAAGCGAGAAAAAATGTCGGCAATTCTCAAACCCTGCTCCGAGAATCCCTCTCTTTCCGGTACCGGACCTTGATGCAACAGGATCACGATGTCCCCCTCACGTTCCACGCAGGTCCACACCTCAAGTGAATCCGCGGTTTCAATGCCGCAAGGAAGCAATTCCCGCGCGGATTGCAATGCATTGAGTTCTTGTTCGTTGTTCAATGGACTGACATAAATGATTTCCATACATAATCCCGCTATTGCAGCTGTTTTTTTTAGATTCCAGATTATCGCAAACAATGATGAATTGGCCCAACACCGCAGGTCAGATTGAAAATTGTCAGATCCTTCGGTCTGACGTGCATCTACATCTTTAACATGAATCGTGCCAAAAAAATAACCCATGAAATCGGATTGTTAAAAAAGATAACAAACGCAAAAGTCTTATTTGACATTCAAGTAGCGTCAAATATGATAGTGATGGGGTTTTTGTTCAAATATGACGCTCAGGGAGAGAAAAGGAATGGATGAGAATGTCTTTTTCCGGGAGGCCACGCTGCGGATCTGCAGCAGTCTGAATCTGCAGCGGGCCATGGAACGGACTCTGGAATACATTAGCGGGTACATCCCCGCGGATTCGCTGCAGATCGGGCTCTTCGACCCGGACCTGCGGGTGCTGCGGTCCATTGTTCGAATTCGCCCGGACAACTGGCCGGATCTGCATACCACCATCCCGGTTCCGGAAGGAGCCATGGCCAATGTTCTCCGGCAGTGGCGATCCGAACCCAGCTTCGAGGTGATCAACGACTGGCGCGGCAGGGAGCCGGATATCCTGCCGTTGCTGAGGATGATCTGGCCGGAGGACGTTTCGCTGCTGCGAACCGACCTCGCTTTGGAATCGCGGCGGATCGGCATCCTGGTGCTGGGCGTTCAAGGCCGCAACCGCTATGAGGAAGACCATGCCCGGCTGATGAACACGCTTAATGAACCCTTCGCCATTGCCGTGGCCAATGCGCTTCAATACCAGGAAGTCGTCCGGCTCAAGGAAATGCTCGAGGACGACAACCGGTATCTGTCCACGGAACTGCGCAATGTTGCCGGAGACAGGATCATCGGCGCGGATCTGGGATTGCGGGAAGTGATGCAGCTGGTCCGTCAGGTGGGCCCGCTGGAAAGCCCGGTGCTGCTGCTGGGCGAAACCGGTACGGGCAAGGAACTGCTGGCCCATGCCCTGCACATGGTCTCGCCGCGGCACAAGGGGCCTTTCGTGAAGGTCAACTGCGGCGGTCTGCCGGAGAGTCTGCTGGACAGCGAACTGTTCGGCCATGAAAAAGGGGCCTTCACCGGCGCCCTGGCCCTGAAGCGCGGTCGGTTCGAGCGGGCTCAGGAAGGAACCATCTTTCTGGATGAAATCGGCGAACTCAGCCCCGGGGCCCAGGTCAAGCTGCTGCGGGTGCTGCAGCAACGGGAGATCGAACGGGTCGGCGGGACACAGACCATATCCGTGGACGTGCGGATCGTCAGCGCCACGCACCGCAATCTGGAGCAGATGGTGCGTGACGGAACGTTTCGCGAGGATCTCTGGTTCCGGTTGAACGTCTTCCCGATCATGATCCCGCCCCTGCGCCATCGGCCCCAGGACATCCCGGCCCTGCTGGACTACATCGTCTCCAAAAAGTGCCGGGAAATGAAGATCGCCCGCAAGGTCCGCCTCGCGTCAGGGACCATGGACCGGCTCAAACAGCATGGCTGGCCGGGCAACGTGCGGGAACTGCAGAATCTCGTGGAACGTTCCCTGATTCACTGTCAGTCCATTCGCCCCGATTCCGGCGATTTGATCCTGGAGCTGCATCCTTCGGGACCTGTTTCGGCAAGACCGGATTCCGGCGTGGATCAGGAGGAGATTGTACCCTTTGATCTGGCCGTGTCCCGGATGATCACCAGGACACTGGAACGAACCGACGGAAGAATCATCGGCCCACGCGGGGCAGCCCAATTGCTGGGGCTTCACCCCAGTACGCTGCGGGGCAAGATGCGGAAGCTGAACATCCTTGCGGAGCGGAGGAAAAGGGGAAATTAAGGAGAGGGTTTCGTCTACAAGAAGGTAAATGGAAATCCACAGGCTGTTCAAAAACCCCGATGGCAAGGCGCAAAAAAACTTCAAGACCGAAGCGTATTCATCATACGTGAAGGTTTGCCGTTGTTGCGGCAACAAAGTCAGCGGGGATTTTTCAACAGCCTGTCAGCGGTGCTCCAGATCCAGCCAACGGCGCAAACCCCGGACGACCTGGTCCAGGGGCCGGCCCAGAAGAAAGGGGAGCACGTCCGGCGCTGCCCCGGTGCGCTTCGGAATAAGCGAACGCAGCGCGGCATCGAACGCCGCGGCCTGGCGAAGCTCTTCGGATACATTCGCATGATTCGAGCGAAGGAGCTCCAGAAGCGCCGGGACGGAGCAGCGCTCTTCATGGATGCGGATCAGTTCGCCCAGAGCGCTGTCCGGGGCCAGAAGATCAAACCTCCCGATGCGCGGCTGGGCGCTTGTCGCGGCCAGATCAGCGGTGTCCCAGCATTTCAGGGCGAGGCATTCATCCGGCTTGGCGGGATGAATGGCGCACCGACCGAATGATGAAGAACCGAACGCGGCGCTGTAAAAACGACAACCCGTCCCCCGTTCTACGGAGCGGATCTTGATGCATTCGGCCTCCAGCAACACGACCTGGTCCCTGATCTGATCGTGGACCGGCTCCCCGATGCGCAAGGTATAAAGATCCTCCTTGCCCAGGACCTTGTCGCGCAAGAGCACCAGGTCCGCCTCGTGCAGGGCCGGACCGCCCTTGACGCAGCAGGTTCCGCAGCGACGGCAGGCTGAAATCATGTGGCTCATGAGGTCGGCATCAAAGATGTTCGCATGGGCTCCGGATGGAGCGAAGCATCGGGTTCAGGCATCTGACTCTGACCGGCAACTTCCCTGCTTGTTCTTTTCATGTTCCGGAGCGAGGAGCGTGAGGCATCTGGTGTTCAGTTGCAGCGGGAAATGTTCGGCCTGGCCTACGGCTGGACCCTGACCAGGTATGCCTTGTCCCATTGCAAATATTCCTGGATCAACGATGCCAGGTCCTGAATGGTCAACCGGCGTGCCTGCTCGATGAGCTTCAGAGAGTGGTCCATCTCGAAGCCCCGGGCGATCTCTTCGGCAGTTTCATGGGATCTGACGATCAAGCGTTGCCGATTGCGCTGGTAATCGCCCCAGAGCAAATTCTTAGCCCGCTCCAGTTCCGACTCTGGCTGTTCATTGTCGAACAGATGTTGGACCACGTCTTGAAATCCCTGGACCGCGACCGCCTCTTTTTCCGGAGACGTGCCAATGTAGAAGGCCATGAACCCGGCATGGGTTTCCTGCCAGAGAAATGCGGTCACGGAGTATGCCAACCCTTGGACATCCCGCAACTCGCGAAACAGGATGCCGGATTGACCTGCCAGGACTTCCCGCAGCACGTTCAATCCCGGGGTGTGCGCATGGCCGAGACCCGGAACGGGGAAGATCACCAGGATATGGCTTTGATTGCGATCCTTGAGCTGGAGCAGCATCTCTCGTTCCAGGCCCCAGCGTGGAGGCTGAGGAACCGGAGCGGCCATGGCGTCGGGGCGGGCAAGGGTTTCGGCAAAAGCGCGAACGGCATCGCGGTCATAGTCCCCGCTGACGGCAAGGACCCAGGAACGATCTTTCTGCCGATTCCAAAAAGACATGACCTGTTCCCGCTCAACGGCCTCAATCCCCTGAATCGTGCCGGACCGCTGATAGCCGTAGGGATGTTCGGGAAAAAGAAAGGGGAAGGTCTGCCGGAGGGCCAACCCCACGGCATTGTCTTCAGTGCGCGCAATGGCCGCGGACTGTTCCTGTTTGGCCCTGGCCAGCTCCTCCGGCAACCAGGCCGGTTCGTGGATCAGTTCCTGCAGAAAGGGCAGCATTTCCGTACTGAATCTGCTGGGGAAATGGACGTTGAGATGAAGATGTTCCAGTCCAGCACCGGCGCTCAATCGGGCCGCCCGATCCGCCAGGAAATCCTGAAGCTGCACCGCGGTCTTGGAGCGCGTCCCCTTGGTCCAGACCCGGGCTGTCAGTTCGGAAAGTCCCTGCTCGCCGGGCCTGAGCAACAAATCCCCTCCGTTCCAGGTCATCGACAGAGCCGTATAGGGGAGGGATGCATCCGGAAGCATAATCAGAGTGCGTCCCGGGGCGAGATGGATCACTTCCCGCTCCGCCTGCGTGGCGGCGGAATGAACGTGCGCTTTGGGCGATTCCTGCAACGACCATTTCTCTTCCAGAATCCGGGTCAGCTCCGAAGTCTCCAGTTCCGCGGGCCTTGGTGTGAATACGGAGCCGACAAGTCCTTGTGGACGGATGTAGGAGCGGATCATGTCCCGCAGTTGTTCGGCGTCAATGGTGCGGATCAGGTGCAGATATGCCTGCTCGGCATTGAACGTGTATTCGTGGAACTGAAAATGGCCCAGTTTGGAGGCCAGGCCGGAAAACGTCTCCTTGGATTGAAACAGGCTGTCTTCCATGTTCAGCTTGGCCCGGTTCAGCGCCTCTGGAGGGAATGCGGTGATGTCCAGCCTGCCGAGCATTTCATGCAGTCCCGTCCAGAGCCGGGTGATATTTTGGGGATCCAGCCTGGCCTGAATGAAGAACATCCCGACTTGATCCAGGGTGGTGGCCGAGGCGGAAATCACATCCACGATGCCTTGCTCATACTTGAAGGTACGGTACAGCAAGGATGTTCTGTCGCCGCCGAGCATCTGCGCCAGGACGTCCAAACCAACGCTGTGGACGTCCCGCAAACCCGGGATGGGGATCGCCAGGGAGACGTAGGCCTTCTGCCATGGTCCCTGCTCGACTTGGACGACCGGTGGACGGATGACCGAAGCCTGGGGAAGGGAGACGGCGGAGCGAGTTCCGCCATGATTAAGCAACCCGCCGAAAAAGGCTTCCACCTGTCCGAGCACCTGATCCAGCCGGATATCTCCGCACAGGACCAGCAACATGTTCGCGGGCTGGTACCGGTCTCGGATATACTCCAGGATGTCATCACGGGTAATGCTCCCCACGGTTTCCGGATATCCGATAATGGGTCGGGCATAGGGAGAATCCGCCCATATGCTTCCCTGAATGGACTTGAAAATCCGGCGGTGCGGGTCGTCGTCGCCCTGCTCCATCTCTGACAGAATCACTTGGCGTTCCGATTCCAGTTCGTCCGGGTCAATGGTCGCGTTGAAGATCATGTCCTGCAGCACATCCAGCCCCAAAGCCCAATGCTTCGCCGGAAGATCGATGATGTATGTTGTCGCATCAAAGCCGGTGGCCGCATTCAATTCCCCGCCGACGGACTCGATTTCTGACGCAGCCCGACCTTTGCCACGTCTGGCCGTGCCCTTGAAGACCATGTGCTCCAACATGTGGCTGATTCCAGCCTGTTCCGGCAGTTCATGGGCAGAGCCGGCCCGGACGAACAGGCGGATCGCGACAAGGGGGAATCGGCTATCTTCATGGACGAGCACGTTCAAGCCGTTGGAGAGAGCGGCAACCTGGGTTTGATGGGAATGATCGAAGGGGCTTGGGCGTTGCGCCATGAACGTCTCCTGGAATCTGGATAAAAAATTGGATTACGGGCCCATCAAAGCATGATGGAACAGCAAGGCGGAAGTGGATAAAGCCAATCCGGGTCGGGCCGGACTTTATCCACGCAAGGCTGTTTTGGGAATGGCCGAAAGAAGTGATCGCCGGGCAAGGCTGCGTTGGCCAAGGTTGATGCAACGTGGGCCTAAAGATGCCGAGCGATTTTTTTCATTGAAAAAAGGCACAGACGGAGAGCGCCTGTGCCTTTTGAAACCGCAAAAAAAAGAAGAATCAGGACTTGCAAACTCCTCCGATCTGGCAGTAGGCACGGATGAAATCGGCTACATGAACGCCCAGATGGACGCATTCAACCCCCTGCATGCATTTTTCCGCATCTTCCTCTTCGATATGGGTTATTTGTTCATGGCCGTCCTTGCGCAATTTCACCAGCCAAGCTTTCTTGTTCTCATCGAATTCAGCGGACATGTCGACGCCGCTTTTTTCCAGCTCCGGATAGAATTCAGAAATTTTCGCCAGCAATGCCTTGGGATCAACGCTCATGATTCCTCCTTGAAAAGGTTTCAAATAAGCCACGCAACTACCCTTGTTTACGTCTGCAACCAATGTAAGTTTCTTGAATCACCTAGTCAAATTTAGGTTCAATCAGCATTATGAATGTTTGAACGGCGCGACTTATCCTGAGGGCTGAGCGGAGGAACAATTCCCTTCTGGCTAAAATCGGGGCCGTGGCCGACACCTTTGACGCAGTTCCGGATCTAGATGCGTTCCGGCAATCTCAAATCCCTGGAACAAACTTTTCCTGAATTCAGCGAGGAACCGTCCTATAGCGGGGCACTCCGCGGCTCCATGCGTAAAGCGGCTTGACCCAGCTTGTGCCACGCCTTTCATCGCCGGGAAAGGTTGCGCAGGTCACGAGCCAGCCGGTCGACGACCTCGGCTCCCCAGCCCTGCTTGGCCTGCTGGGTCAGAATATCGCGGCTGATTTGCCCGTAGAGTATCTTTTCATCGGAGCCTCAATCACGGTCTGCTTTCGGCCCACTATCTGAATGAAATGAAACACTATTTATTATCCGGAAGAAAAAGCCTTGCCAACCGCAAACCTTTTGGCTATACATCCAATCTTTCGTTCACGCCGAGGTAGCTCAGTCGGTAGAGCAGGGGACTGAAAATCCCCGTGTCGGCAGTTCAATTCTGTCCCTCGGCACCAGAAAAAATTAAAGGATTTACGACATTGTCGTAAATCCTTTTTTTATTGCCGACAAAATTCCCCCCGCCCTTGCACTCTCGGCTTGTTCAATTGGACTTGAAACAAAGCCCTCTGGCCATGGCCTCCGCCATTCTTTTCAGGTGATCCTCGTTTTCTCTGGGCTGCACGTAATAATATTCAGGAGGCGAAGCTCCTAATGCTCCCATGGAGAGAGAGGAAGATCGTCTTCCATAAGCTCGATAATGTTGCTCTCTAAGGGGTTGTCCTGAATAAGGGGCTCGATGAGGGTGACCAGCACATTGCGCTTGACTCCGATGGACATTGCCATTTCCACGTCGGGCACGAGAATGTCTATTGATCTGGTGTAACGGGCATTCATCAGATCGCTGACCATACGCACTCCGAAACCCTCAATGTAGACCCGCTTGCCCAACCAACCGCGGAGGTCGTGGGAGACGGCAACGGTCCAGCCAGGTCTGGGCGTCTGCATGATCGCGGTGTGTTCCACGTCGTCGTTGGTCTCCTCGGGTCGTGCCGTGTACGCGGACAACCGCAACCGATGCGTGTTGGCCTCCTTGTATCCCGCCAGCACGTTCTTGAGTTCCTCAATCTCTTCCAGGGCCTGCTGGAGGTGGGCGGTAGGACTGTTCCCTTCGCGATAGCCGTCCAGGATTATACGCAAGATCATGATTTCATCTCGGGCCTTGAGCAACTCCAGGTTGTTCAGCTCTACACAACCTGTGTTTTTGTCGCCGTCGAGCTGGGTGCCATCGCTGACGACGACCTTGAGGACAAGGGAGAGGTTCAGCAGAGTTAATAAAATAATTATCGGCACCGTGAGACGCATGCTTTTCTTTCCAATTTACGGTCAGGAAACGGGACAACAATGTGGTGAGACGGTGATGGGCGGGTTGGGTTTTCTCAAGGAAACCGGAAAACCTATGCTACCGGATCAGTTGCAGGCCGGCAATTCGTTGAAATGGCCTGGATGAAGCCTCCAAGCGGCAGATCCAGGCCATGGCGCTGCTATGAATTATCAAGGGATTCTATGATCTGAGCGGGGAGCATCTTCTCTGCTCGGAGCAATGCTTTGGGCCCAGGCCACAATTTCATTTTCCAACGCCGGGGTCCAGGTGGTCAGGAACTCTCGGTAGAGATCGTCCCACATCTGGAAAAAACGCTCGATCAGAAAGAACTTTTCTAAAAACAGACCATCGGCGTCTTCCTTGTCCTGAACGTCCACCTTGGGTGTTTTAACCGTGATTTCGAAACCGGCAGTTACCCCGGTGGTCCAGGATTCCTGCGTGGATTCGTCGTTCAGGATCAGTGTTGCCGCGGAAATGCGCTTTGCATCGGCCATGGCGATGAGCAGCTCGCCCATGGGATCGCCCTGCCAGCCGGAGACGGTGCATTTCTCCATGCTCTCGCCCACGAGCTTTTCCAGGGCCACCTTGCCGCCGCTGTCCAGATGCACGCCGTTGATGGATTCGCCTGCCACCGCTGTTTTCAGCAAGTGGGCCAGGAAGAGCGCCGGAACGGTGGGCGGCAAGGGCACGTCAAAGGCGTCGATTCCGGCCTCGAAGACCTCCTCGGCCCTCTTTTGGCCTGCCAGACGTCTCGCAAGCCAGGCCGGGGTCAAGCGCTCCAGTTCCATCCCGAAGGTCTTTTCGAACAGCTCGCTGACCGTCTCCAGAGCGAACTTGTTGTTGGAAAACACGTACAGCAAGCCCTCCTGAGGCGCGTGCACCAGATCCACCACCCGGGGCTCGGGCGGGGTCTTGGTCAGCAGGTACAGCTTTGTCTGATCCTTGATTTCCTGACGCCGGTCCTTGGATAAGGCCTTGCCTTCCCGCTCTGATTCCTCGGCGATTCGTTTTTTAACCAGACGGCTCAAGACGGCGGGTTTGATCTTGCGGGTGTCGATACGCAAGGACCAGCCATTCAGCGCCCCTCGCTCAACGGGCGAACGTTCGAAGGCCGTGTCGTCCATGTCGTCGATGGACGTCCAGCCAAAGGACAGCTCCTCGGCCGTGTCCTCGATGTCCTGAAAAGAAAAGGCTGTAAGCTGTTCCTTGAGGTCCGAAACCTCCAGCTTGCCCACTGTGAACCTGGCCACCTGCGTCGATGTGCTCCAAAAACCCATTTATGCTCCTTGTCGTTGAATCTTGTTGTTGTAATGGTTCAATCTGACTTGATCCCGAAAGCCCGACAGGTTCACGCCCGCATCGAGGTTGGGATTGAACAGGAAGAGGCGCAATTCGTCCATGCCGTCATTGCACCCGGCGCTGTCGGGAAAAAGGTCGGCGTTTATCCCATGATGACCTGGTGAAGCAAGTTTGCGCTCAGAACAAGAAGAACCAGGCCGAAGAGGATGCGGATGGCGCGGCCTTGAAGCCTTTGGATCATGATCCTGGAGCCGATCTGGCCGCCGGCAATGGCGAGCAGGGAAGCCGTGAGGATGAACCTCCAGTCGGGAGCAGCCAGGCTCGCATGGGCAAGAAATCCCGAAAACGAGGAAAAGCAGACGATGAACGCCGAAGATGCCGCGGCAATCTTCGTGTCGATCTTGAGGACGTATATCAGCAGAGGCACCACGAAAATCCCGCCGCCGATACCCAGCAAGCCCGCCAGAAAACCGATCACGATGCCGATCAACGCACCCAGGAAGGCCTTTCGCAACGAGCTTACTTTTTCCTGGTGCGGCGTGACCTTGGCGACGAAAAGCATCCGCAGGGCCGCCAGAAAAAGAATCCCGGACATTACCGTGAGAAATAAATGGGTGGGCAGGTGGTGGGTCAGAAGCGCGCCCATTGGAGCAGCCAGGACGGAGCCGCCGATCAGGGGCACGGAAACGGGAATGTCCACTAGGCCGTTGCGCATGTAGACGAAGGCGGCGGAAAGCGCGGCCAATCCGTTGAGCAGCAACGAGGCGCTGACGGCCTGGGTCTGGGGCATGCCCAAGAGCAGGAATGCCGGAGAAAAGATAAGTCCTCCGCCCAGTCCGATCATCGTCAGCATCAAGGCCGCAAAGAAGACAATAGCGTATGCGAAAATCATCCAATGATTCCAGTAAATATCTGAAAGGATTGCCTGCTTAGCACGTTCTGTTTCCTAATATGTGAACCCGTATCCCGGTGCGAGGCTTTACTTTTCGGCAAATACGTGCCGCATTGGCGTGCGTCGAGTCTGTGGGTTTTCCGCTATCTAGTCTGCCCTGAAAATAGATCAACTATTTAAAATTGTTTGACATTTTTTCTATTTCGTAGTACATTTTCAACCAGTTACTGCAGTATTTCTGTAATAAGCCGGTCGAAAAATCACTGATTTTGGAGTGACTATGAAGGCGAAAAAGAAAAATTGTAATCAAGGCAACTTCCTCTATCCGGATTTGTTGAAACAACTCAATCCCCATCATTCTCTGCTTCAACTGGCTAAACAGATCCCTTGGCAGCACTTCGATGATGAGTTTACGGTTTACTACAGCGAGAAAGGGCGCCCAGCAAAACCAATCCGGCTCATGGTCGGGTTGATGATCCTCAAGCAATTGGAAAACTTGAGCGATGAGCG